>NZ_JBJDRK010000041.1:0-45245 GCF_044987405.1 Microbacterium sp. ZW T2_14
GTGCGGCATCGACCACCACCGGCAGCGGCACGCCGAGGAGCGTCTCGGCGTCGGCGCGCGCAGCGGCCACGGGATCGGTGGGCGTCGCGTCGTACGACAGGCGCAGCACGTGCCGGCCGGCGGCGGCGTCCCGCAGCCACGCCCATTTGGCGGTGGCGTGGGTGAGAGCCCGGGCGCCGACCGGTGCCCCGGCGGCGACGAGCAGTCCGGTGCCGCGAGGCGCGGCATCCAATTCGTCCTGCTCCACCACGAGTGTCACGAGGTCGATGCGACGCCCCGGAGCGGCAGGTGCGGCGAGGCTGGGCGCGGCGACGACGACCGTGCCGTCGAGCGTCGCGAGGTCGTCGATGCGGGTGCCGAGGCGGATGTCGGCGCCCAGGCGCGTCAGGTCGTCCGCCAGCGCGGGCACGATGCGGTTGACGCCCCCGCGGATGCCCGCGACCGCGGCGCCCGGGGGAGCGGCGGCGCGCAGCTGCGCGACGGCCCCGCCGAGAGACCCGGCGCTCGCAAGAGCATCCGGCAGCCCGGGATGCGCGCGGGTGACGGGCAGCTCGTCCGGGTGCTGCGAGTGCACGCCGTGCACCACGGGGGCCACCAGGAGGTCGAGCACGTCGTCGCCGTATCGCTCGCGGACGAGGGCGCCGAGGGTCGACGGCACTGTTCCCAGCGGGCGCGCGTCGAGCTCGACCGCCCGCTCCGCCGCCCGGCGGCCGATCACGCGCACCACGTCGTCGGCGAGCGGATCGGACGGGATGCCGAGCAGTGCGGTCGCCGGCAACGGCACCGCGTCGCCCACCACGGGCTGGAGCCACGCCGGCCCGGGCGCGGGGGCGACGATGTCGTCGGCGAGGCCGCGCTCCACCAGCAGCGCCGCGACGACCCCGCCGCGGACGGCGAAGCTCTCGGCGCCGGCATCCAGCGCGATGCCGGCGACGTCGTGTCGCGCGACGGTTCCGCCGAGGCGATCGGATGCCTCGAACAGGGTCACCGCCGCGCCCGACGCTGCGAGCCGGCGGGCGACGACCAGGCCTGCGACGCCGCCGCCGACGACGGAGAAGCGCCCGGCCGCCGAGGATTCAGCCATGCGCGTGGACGAACTCCACGATGCGCGTCAGCACGGTCGGGTCGGTGTCGGGCGGAACGCCGTGGCCGAGGTTCAGCACGTGGGCGCGGGCTGCACGCCCGCGTTCCAGCACGTCGACGATGTGGGCTTCGAGCACCGGCCACGGGGCGCGCAGCAAGGCCGGGTCGATGTTGCCCTGCACCGAGACGTCCGGCCCGATGCGCCGCACGGCCTCGTCGAGCGGCAGGCGCCAGTCGACGCCGACCGTGTCGACGCCGACGTCGCGCATCGCGGCGAGCAGCTCTCCGGTGCCGACGCCGAAGTGGACGAGCGGGACGCCGAGCTCGCGCACCGGCTCGAGCGCGCGCGCCGAGAAGGGCGCGACATGCCGGGTGTAGTCGGCGAGACTCAGCGAGCCCGCCCACGAGTCGAAGAGCTGCCCGGCCGAGGCACCCGCCTCGATCTGCGCGGCGAGGAAGGCTCCGGTGATCTCGGCGCACCACGTCAGCAGCGCCGCCCAGGTCTCGGGGTCGGAGTGCATCAAGGCGCGGGTGCGGAGCTGCTCCTTGGATGGCCCGCCCTCGACCAGGTACGACGCCAGCGTGTACGGGGCGCCCGCGAAGCCGATGAGCGGCGTCTCGCCCAGCTGGGCGACCGTGAGGGCGACGGCTTCACGAATGGGGGCCAAGGCCTCGGGGTCGAGCGGTGGCAGGGCCGCGACATCCGCCGCCGTTCTCACCGGGTTCTCGAGCACCGGCCCGCGGCCGGCGACGATGTGGACGTCGACGCCCGACAACCGCACCGGGATCACGATGTCGCTGAAGAAGATGCCGGCGTCCACGCCGTGGCGGCGCACGGGCTGCAGCGTGATCTCGCTGGCCAGTTCGGGGTTCAGACACGCGTCGAGCATGTCGGTGCCCACGCGCAGCTCGCGGTACTCGGGGAGGGAGCGCCCCGCCTGGCGCATGAACCACACCGGCGTCCGGGTCGGACGATCACCCCGATACGCGCGTATCAGCGCGGGGGGATGGTTTCTCTGAAGGACGGAAGGGTGAGAGTCATGCAACGACACACGTTAAGATTAGGTCTGTGCTCCTCTGTCTGACCGCGAACCATCGGAACGCGAGCCTCGACATCTTGGAGCGTCTCTCTGTGGGAGCGCCCACGGCGACGCGCGCTCTCGTGGATGACGAGCTCTTCGTTTCCGGCGCGGTCGTGCTCGCGACGTGCAACCGGTTCGAGGCGTATCTCGACATCGACGAGCCGCTCACCGGCGGCGAGGCCGTCGCAGTGGAGTCGGTCGTCGAAGCGATGGCCGCGGCATCCGATGTTCCGGTCGATCTGCTGCGTGCGTCGGTCGCGGTGCATCAGGGAGCGGATGCTGCAGCCCACCTATTCGCCGTCACCAGCGGACTGGAGTCGATGGTCGTCGGCGAAGACGAGATCTCGGGCCAGGTGCGCCGCGCTCTCGACGCCGCTCGCGCCGACGGCATGACCAGCAGCGAGCTCGAGCGCCTGTTCCAGAAAGCGACCCACACCAGCCGCGGCGTGCGCAACCGCACGCAGCTGCGCGGTGCGCACCGTTCGCTTGTGCGCCTCGCCCTCGAACTCGCTTCGAGCCGCGTCGCCGACTGGGCCGCCGCGCGCGTCGTGCTGGTCGGCACCGGTCGCTATGCGCAGCGCACCGTCGATGCGCTGCGCGCTCGCGGCGCCGGCGACATCCACGTCTTCTCTCCGTCAGGTCGCGCGCACGCGTTCGCGACGCAGCACGGGCTCATCCCGGTCTCGGACTTCGCCGCTGCGGCCGCCCAGGCGGATGTGGTCATCACCTGCACCGCCGACGCGGTGGTGCACGCCGACGCGTTCGTTCCGGGGCGCCGGGTGCTCGTGATCGACCTCGGACTGCCCCGCAACGTCGACCCCGCCGTCGGGTTGGTCGCCGGTGTCGAGCTGCTCGACCTCGAGACCATCCGGCTGCACGCACCGCTCCAGGAGTTCAGCGCGCACGCCGACGCCCGCGCGATCGTCGGAGACGCGGCGACCGAGTTCCACGCCGACCGGCTCGCCGGGCCGGCCATCACGGCATTGCGCACCGAGGTGCTGAAGACGCTCGACGATGAGATCGTGCGGGCGCGCTCGCGCGGTGCCGGCGACGAGGTCGAGGCGGCGCTGCGGCACCTCGCCGGCGTCCTGCTGCACCAGCCGTCCGTGCGCATTCGGGAGCTCACGGTCGAGGGGCGCATCGATGAGGTCCGCGCGGCGCTCGAGCTGCTGCACGGTCTGTCGATCGACGCTCCCGGCGCCGTCGACACCGCCGCCGACGACGACCTCTGGGAAACCGCGTAGGGGATCCCGACGCCCGCGGGCGTTCTGTCACGACCGCGCGTTGCGTTCCGCGCGGTCGGCGCTGCGTTCCTCGCCGCATGGCGCATCCGCGCTGCGTTCCCCGCTGTGCCCCGCCCCGCGTATTCGTTGACTTGCCGCATATGTACGACACGCCGGGCGTGTCGCGTACAACGAGGCAAGTCAACCCAAAGGGACGAGGGACGGCGACGTGAGTGCGGGTTGCGCAAGCGGCGGCAACTTCTTCGCGCGAAACTCGCGGTGACGCAAGAAGAGGACAGATTGGCGGAGCCGGCAGGGGGCACATTCGACGGAAACTGCTTGTGACATATCGAAGATATGTTCTACGCTTGAGGTATGAGACATTCCGCGCCGCATCCCGGTCCCCAGGGGTCGGGATGCGCCGACGGCGGCGATGATGAGTTCCTGCCGCCTGTGCCGGATGCCGTCGACTTGGTGCTCGAGTCCGCCACGATGCTCGCGGTGTTCGCCGCTGAACGGCTCCGCAGAATCGAGGCGATGCGGCATGAGGCACTCTCGCCGATCGTCGGGAGAGGGGCGGGCGCGGTCGAGATGGCGGAGCGATCCATCCGGCTCGAGCTCTCGGCGGGAATGCGCATCACCGAGTACGCGGCAGGGCGCCTGCTCATGCAGGCCGATGCTCTGGTCAACCGCTATCCGAGTGCCCTGGATGCACTGTCGGGCGCGCGCATCACCGAGAAGCACGCCGAGATCTTCATAGACCTCGTGGATCAGGTCACGCCCGAGCTGCGAGCCGACGTCGTCGAGCGCGCTGTCGCGCTCGCCGAGGCGGAGCCGGTCGGAACATTCCGGCGCGGCCTCCGCGACCTCATCGCGCGGCTCGAGAGCAGGACTCTCGAAGAGCGTCACGCCGCGGCGCTCGGTGGTCGTCGGGTGGTCGTCGAATCCGGCGCCGACGGCATGGGTCTCCTGATGCTGCATGGTCCGCAGGTCGAGCTGCACGCCATCTTCGGTCGCGCGACGGCGATGGCGAAGGCGATCAAGAAGTCGCCGGGCGAGACGCGGACACTCGATCAGATCCGCGCCGACGTCGTCGCCGACCTTCTCATCGACGGCACGACCGCGCACCATCCGGCCACGGCATCGGGCATCAGGGCCGCGGTTGTCGTGACCGTGCCGGTGCTGTCGCTGCTCGACGACGAGGCTGCGGCGGCCGGTGACCCGCCGGTGGTCGAAGGGGTCGGGCCGGTTCCGCTGTCGCGTGCCAGGGAACTCTGCGGCGGCGAGGCGAAGTGGATGCGAGTGCTCACGCATCCGGAGACAGCCGTCGTCCTGTCCGTCGGCCGGGACCGGTACACTCCGCCGGCCGCGCTACAGAAGCTCGTGAAATGGCGAGCGGATCGATGCATGGGTCCTGGCTGCGGGGTGCCGGCATCCCGGTGCGAGGTCGACCATCAGATCAGGTGGGCAGACCAGGGCGAGACGGCGCTCGAGAACCACGCCCCGTTGTGCAAAGGCCACCACCTCGTCAAGGACAACACCGATTGGGTCGTCACGCAGGTTCCAGGATCCGGCGGCGCTCTCGAGTGGATCTCACCCACCGGGCGGCGCTACGTGGTGCAGCCCGAACGCAAGGTTCCGGTGTTCCGCAGCGACCGCGCAGGCGACGCGAGCAGCGCGCCGTTCTGAGGAGACCGGGACCCCGCAGTCTGTCGCATTTCTCGGTCTTCTGGTTGACTCTCACACTGTGTCAGGGCCGAACGTGGACTCCACCATGTACACCATCGGAGACTTCGCCGCGATCGGGCGGGTGAGCGTACGCATGCTGCGTCACTACGACGCGATCGGCATCCTGCCTCCCGCGCACGTCGACGATCGCACCGGCTACCGCCACTACGCCGACGCGCAGCTGGCCGACCTGCTGCGACTCGTCGAACTGCGCGAGCTCGGCTGCGGTCTCGATGTGATCGGCGATGTCCTGTCCGCCCCCGATCGATCCGCCGCCATGCGCGAGGCGCTGCAGCAGCGCCGTGCGCAGCTCGAGGCTTCGATCGCCGCGGATCAGGACCGGCTCGCCCACATCGACGAACGTCTTCGCACCCTGGAAGGAAACGCCATGTCCGCTGTCGAATACCGTCCGGTCGCACCCGTCACCGTCTACGCCGTCGGTGGGCGCGCACCGGGGATGGGACCCGAGAACGTCTCGCCCGTGATCGACCCCCTGCTGGAACGCCTCGATCGGGCACTCGGTGCCGCGGGCCGTGCTCCGCGTGAGCCCGGCGTGTTCTGGTACGAGACCGTGCCGGACTCCGAGGAGCTCTCGGTGCACGTGAGCTTCACGGCCGACCCCGAGCCGGTCCCGGGCGAGGGATACGACGTGGTCGAACTGCCTCACATCCCGACAGCCGGCGTCCTCACGCACCACGGAGACATGCCGAGCATCGGCAGGTCGTGGATGACGCTGATGAGCCAGGTCGTCGAGGACGGCTACCGCATCGTCGGCCCCACACGCGAGGTGTACGTCGAGGCCGGCCCCGGGCTCGATCAGTCGGAGTGGGTCACCGACCTCATCGTCCCCGTCGAGAAGGACTGAAGCTCCCGGCCGACGAGGCTGACCCGTCGCTGGTCGCAGGGAGGGGTCAGCCGGCCAGCTCGTGCAGCAGGAACGCGCCGAGAAAGCCGATCGTCGCCCACAGCCCGGTGAGGGCGTGCTGCTCGTCGAACGCCTCTGGGATCATCGTGTTGCACACCATGGCGAGCAGCCCGCCGGCGGCGATCGTCGTGATCAGCGCGATGAGGCTCGGCGGAGCCGATTGGAACGCGACGTAGCCGACGACCGCCGCCACGACCGTGACCATGGCGATGCCGATCCACAGCACCGCGACATAGCGTCCGCTCCTGCCCCCGCGCTTGAGGGCGGCCGTCGATCCGAGCCCCTCGGGGATGTTGCTGATCGCGATGGCGGCCACGATGGGGATGCTGATCCCACCCTCCAGCACCGACAGACCCATCACGATCGACTCCGGGATGCCGTCGATCAGCGCACCGACCGCGATCACGACGCCCGCACTGCCCGCGGCCCCCGCCGCACGCCGCGCCACGATGTTCGCCGGCGGATCGGCGGGGGCGGCATCCTGTCCGGCCGCGCGCGCCGAGGGGACCCGCGCCGAGCGCGGGCGAGAGATCAGCTGATCCGCGACGATGTAGAGGATCGCGCCGCCCAGGAAGCCGACCGTCGTCGGCACCAGCCCGCCGTCCTCGGCGGCCTGTTCGACCAGTTCGAAGGCCAGCGTCGAGATCAGCACACCGGCGCCGAGCGCCATGATGCCCGCGACGACCCGCTGCGGGATCGCGACGAACCAGGCGACGGCCGCGCCGAGGAGCAGCGCTCCGCCGCCGATGAGGCCGCTCAGCGCGGCGAGCCAGACGCCATCCATGGCGCCAACCTAGTGGCCGGGGTCGTCTGGCGGGGGGAGGTGCGACGAGAGGCACGCCGGGGTGGCCGAGCGAGCGAGGCGTTTCGTCTGGCTGGCGGGCGCTCGCTCGCTCAACGGCCGGGAGCGGAAGCGGAGAGGGCGAACCACGCGCGATCACGGGCCCAGGCGGAACGCGTCCATCCGCGGGCCCGTGATCCCGCGGGCGCTCAGACCGTGGCGGCGGCCTCGCGGGCGCGGAGATCCTTGCGAAGGATCTTGCCGGCGGTCGACTTGGGGATCGCCTCGATGAACTCGACGCGACGCACCTTCTTGTGCGGGGCGACCTGCTCCGCGACGAAGGTCATGACCTCGTCCTCGGTGAGCCCGGATTCCGGCGCGGGCACGATGAAGGCCTTCGGGATCTCCTGCTTGTCGTCGTCGAGCACGCCGATGACCGCGGCATCCATCACCTTCGGATGACTCAGCAGCAACGCCTCGAGCTCGGCCGGTGCGATCTGATAGCCCTTGTACTTGATGAGCTCCTTGACCCGGTCGACGATCGAGAAGTACCCGCCCTCGTGGTACACGGCGATGTCGCCGGTGTGGAGGAAGCCGTCGGCATCGAGCGTCTCGGCTGTCGCCTCGGGCTGGTTCAGGTAGCCGAGCATGACGTTCGGCCCCTTGACCCACAGCTCGCCCGGCTTTGTGACGCCATCGGGGCCGACCTCGGTGATCTCTTCGCCGGTCTCGGTGTCGACGAGCTTGTTGAGCGTGTTGGGCAGCATTCCACCGACGGAGCTGACCGGCTCGTCGTCGCGGCCGTAGTACATCGCGTGCGAGACGGGGCTCAGCTCGCTCATGCCGTAGCCCTGCAGCATGCGTGCGTGGATCCGCCGGCCGGCGATGTCGGCGGTCTCGCCGTCGAGCGGTGCCGCGCCCGAGAACACCGTGTGCACGCTCGAGATGTCGAACTGGTCGACGATCGGGTGCTTGGCGAGAGCCACCGCGATCGGGGGAGCGATGTACAGGTACGTGCACTGGTACTTCTGGATGTTCGTCAAGAACTCCACGAGGTCGAACTTCGGCATCGTGACAAGGCTCGCGCGCTTGCGCAGGGCGAGGTTCAGCAGCACCGTCATGCCGTAGATATGGAAGAACGGCAGCACCGCGAGCACACGATCGGTCGGCTCGAGGTTCATATTGGGCACGCACTGCGCCACGTTCGCGACGAGGTTGCGATGCGAGAGCATCACGCCCTTCGGCACGCCGGTCGTGCCCGACGAATAGGGCAGCACCGCGACGTGGGTCGCGGGGTCGAACGAGACCTCCGGCGCCGTGGCGCCCTCGGAGAGCAGCTCGCGGAGATTCGGATGCCCGGACGCTCCGTCGAGCACGATGACGCGGTCGTGGGGGATGCCGACGGCCTCGGCAGCGGTCGACGCCTGGGGGAGCAGCGGACTGACCGTGATGAGCCAGGTCGCCCCGGCATCCCGCAGTTGCTTCTCGATCTCGCCGGCGGTGTAGAGCGAATTCACGGTCGTGACCGTCGCACCCGCCCGGAGAATGCCGTGGAACACCGTCGCGAACGCCGGCACATTCGGGCACAGCAGCCCGAGCACGGTATCGAGGCCCACGCCGCGTGCAGCGAGAGCTCCCGCGAACAGGTCGATCTGCCCGCGGAGAGCGCCGTAGGTCGTCTCGGCGCCGGTGGCGGGGTCGATGAGCGCGACCCGCCCGAGATCCTCGTCGGTCAGGCTCGCGAAGAGGTAGTCGTAGATGCTCAGTTCGGGGATCTCGACATCGGGACGAGGGCTGGTGAACACCGGATCTCCTTTGATCGGGGTGGCGCGGATCTCTGATCGGGGTGGCGCGGACGGCCGGTCGCCGCACCCTCGCGACGCCGTGCGACCATCATGCCACCCCGATCGCGGATCCTGGCACGCGATTCCGTCAACGGTGGAACGCAGTGTCAGTCCCGGCCGGGCGTCACCGCCGTCAGTGGGCGAGCGCGGGCTGACGACCGCCGGCGGCGAGCCGCTCGGCGGCGAGACCCTCGGCGGCCTCGAGCGGGGTCACTCCCCGCGACTCGGCGGCGTCGAAGATCCGGCGCACGGTGTCGCCGATCTGCGCGACCCGGTCCATGATCTCGGCACGGGTGCCGAGCTGCTTCGCCTCGAGATCGAGGTAGATCACACCGCCCGCGTTGACGACGAAGTCAGGGGCGTACAGGATGCCGCGACCGGCGAGTCGCTGGGCGCCGCTGTGATCGGCCAGTGGGTTGTTGGCGGGTCCGCACACGGCCTTCGCGTCGAGCGCGTCGATGACCTCGTCGGTGAGGAGGCCGCCGATGCCGGCGGGCACGAACACATCGGCCGGCGCCAGGTGCTCCTCGCCGGGGCTGACCCAGTCGGCGCCCAGCTCTGCCGCGAGGTCGCGCTTGGCCGGGTTCACGTCGGTCACGGTCAGGCGCGCACCCTCCGCGGAGAGGCGGACCGCGAGACGGCTGCCCACCTGGCCGAGACCCGAGATCGTGATGCGACGGCCCGCCACATCGGCGGTGCCGGCGACGCGCTCGAGCGTCGCGCGCAGGGCCTCATAGACGCCGAGACTCGTGGGGCCCGCGGGCTCGCCCGAGCCGCCGACCGCATCGGGCAGCCCGACCACGTGCTCGGTGCGCTCGCTGACGACGAGCATGTCGTCGGTCGTCGAGCCGACGTCTTCGGCGGTCCGGTACAGGCCGTGCAGAGACTCGACGGCGTCGCCGAGGTCGAGGAAGGCGGCGCGCCGACGATCGGCGTCGAGCGTCGTGCCCGGCGGCAGGGCGATCACGGACTTGCCGCCACCCGCGTCGAGGCCGGCCGCGGCGTTCTTGAGCGTCATGGCAGCCGACAGCCGCAGCGCGTCGCCGAGGGCGTCGCTCCAGTGCGGATACGTCCAGAGCCGCGCGCCGCCGAGAGCCGAGCCGAGTGCGGACGAGTGCAGCGCGACGGTGAGGAAGAGGCCGCTGCGCCGTCCGGTGATCACCTCCACCCGCTCGTGTGCGAAATCGGGCAGGGGCAGAGTGGGCACAGTGTGCATCATCGCGATACTTCCTTCGGCGGGCCTCGTGGGCGGTGCGCTGCGGATGGCGCGGCGTTGCGGCATCCACCTCCCATTGCACACCGGTTCGCCGGATTGTTCAAGTGTGGCGTCGGCGAGTGCGCAGATTGCGACCTGTAGGGGGAGAAGCCTGCGCATGCGTCACCAGAGTGCGCGCAATCGATAGCATCGATGGATGCCGGATGCCTACACCCACGGTCATCATGAGAGCGTCCTGCGGTCGCACCGCTGGCGCACTGCCGAGAACTCCGCCGCCTATCTCCTGCCGCACCTGCGTCCCGGGCTCTCCGTACTCGACGTGGGCAGCGGACCGGGTTCGATCACGGCTGATCTCGCCGCGCTGGTGGCACCTGGTCGTGTGGTGGGGACGGATGCCTCGGCCGACGTGATCGCTCAGGCCGCCGCCGACCACACGGCGCCCGGCCTCTCGTTCGAGGTCGGCGATGCGTACGCCCTGCCCTACGACGAGGGCGAGTTCGACGTCGTGCACGCCCACCAGGTGCTGCAGCACGTGGACCGGCCGGTCGGCATGCTGCGCGAGCTCGGCCGGGTCGCGGGGCCGGATGGGCTCGTGGCCGCACGCGACGTCGACTACGAGGGCGTGATCTGGTACCCGCTGATCCCCGCGCTCGACGAATGGCTCGCGCTCTACCTCACCACCCACCGGAGCGTCGCAGGCGAGCCCGCCGCCGGTCGCCGATTGAAGGCATGGGCGCGAGAAGCCGGACTCACCGACATCCGGGCCACCGCGTCGCTGTGGCTGTTCGAAGACGAGGGCGACCGGGCCTGGTGGGGCGGGATGTGGGCCGACCGCGTGCTGCAGTCCGCCTTCGCCGACTCGGCGCGCGCGACGGGCGCCGACGACGCGCAGCTGCAGCGCATCTCGGACGGCTGGCGGGAGTGGGCCGCGGCCGAAGACGGCTGGCTGCTGATGCCGCACGGCGAGATCCTCGCGCACGGAACCCGTCGGGAGGCCGCCCGGTGACCACGTCCGCCTCGCTGCCCGCGCGCAGCCGTCTCGTCCACGATGCCATCCGGGCCGCCGGCATTCCCGGCGACATCGTCGTGCTTCCGGATGCCGCCTCCACCGCGGCACTGGCGGCGGCGGCTCTCGGTGTCGAGGTGGGAGCGATCGCCAACAGCCTCGTCTTCTTCTGCGACGGCGCACCGCTCCTCGTCATGACGAGCGGGGCCCACCGCGTCGACACCGCAGCGCTCGCCGAGCGCCTGGGTCTCGGCAAGATCCAGCGTGCGACACCCGAGCAGGTGCGCGAGGCCACCGGGCAGGCGATCGGCGGGGTCGCTCCCACGGGGCATCCGTCGGCGCTCCGCACCGTCGTCGACGAAGACCTCGCCCGCTACCCCGAGATCTGGGCCGCCGGAGGCACTCCGCACACCGTCTTCCCGATGACATTCGACGAGCTCGTGCGCCTCACCGGCGGGACGGTCGCCAAGGTCGACTGACGACGGACGGCTCCGCTTCGTCAGGCGCGTCGGCTGCGCCCGATGCGCCGCTCGAGCTCGTCGGCGGCCGCGCGTGCCGCGGCGGAGAGGACTGCCGAGGTCTCCGTCTCGGGGCTGCCGGCGCTCGCCGACCACGTGAGCGCGACGGCGGCCGCGGGCCAGCCGGTGTGGTCGCGCACGACGGCGCCGATCGAGCGCATGCCGAGCGTGACCTCGCCGTCTTCGATCGCGTAGCCACGGTCGCGCACCTCGCGCAGCACCTCCCGCAGCTCGCCGGGCCGGCGAGGTCCTCGGCCGGTCCGGTCGGCGAAGGCCGCGGCATCCGGGAACAGCGCCCGCACCTGCTCGCGCGGCAGGGCCGCGAGCATCGCCCGGCCCGTCGCCGTCAGGTGCGCAGGAAGGCGCACGCCGACGTCGGTCACGAGTGCGGGCCGGCGCGGCGCACGCTCCTCGACGATGTAGAGCACGTCGCGTCCGTGCATCACGGCGAGATGCGCGCTCTCGCCTGCCCGGTCGACGAGGTCGGCGAGCACGGGCCGCCCCAGACGGGCCAGTGGCTCCTGACGCGAATATCCACCGGCCAGTTCGAAGGCGGCGATGCCGAGGCCCCACCGACGCTCTTCGGGCAGGTGCACGACGAACTGGTGCTCCTGCAGCGTGGTGAGCAGGTGGTACACCGTGGAGCGCGGAATGCCGAGCGCGGTCGCGATCGCCCGCGCCGGGGCGGGACCGCGCTGGCGCGCGAGGAACGACAGGATCCGCAGCGTCTGGTCGGCGGCCGGCACCTGCGGGCGTGCGGGATCCGCGACGGGCGGGTCGGACGAGAGATCTCGGCTGTCTGGCATGACAGACACAGGATGCCACGAGCCGGTGTCGCGCGGCAGCCCGGCGGTGTGGAATCGGAGCATGAGCGCGAGTCTCGACAGCACCGTCACGCCCACATCCGCGAGCGACGCCCCGGCCGTGAGCCGCCGCGCCGTCACACTCGGTGCGGCGCCCCTGGCCCCGGCGGACGTCGTCGCCGTCGCCCGCCACGGCGCACACGTCATCGTCGCCCCCGAGGCGCTGGCCCGCGTGGCGGCGTCCCGCGCCCTCGTCGAAGGGCTCGCCGACGACCCCGAACCCCACTACGGCATCTCGACCGGCTTCGGCGCGCTCGCCACCACGTTCATCGCCCCCGAGCGGCGCAGGCAGCTGCAGGCGAGCCTCATCCGCTCGCACGCGGCCGGCACCGGGCCCGAGGTGGAGCGCGAGGTCGTGCGCGCCCTCATGCTGCTGCGGCTGCAGACCCTCGCCACCGGCCACACCGGCGTGCGCCCTGTCATCGTCGAGACCTACGCGGGCATGCTCAACGCCGGCATCACACCGATCGTCCGCGAGTACGGCTCGCTCGGCTGCTCGGGCGACCTCGCCCCGCTGTCGCACGTCGCGCTCGCCGCGATGGGCGAGGGCCGCGTCCGCAACGCCGACGGCGAAGAGGTCGAGGCCGCCGACGCGCTGGCCGCGGCATCCCTCACCCCTCTTGTGCTGCGCGAGAAGGAGGGACTCGCGCTCATCAACGGCACCGACGGCATGCTCGGGATGCTGCTGCTCGCGCTCCACGACATCTCGCTGCTTCTGGACACCGCCGACGTCGCCGCCGCGATGTCGGTCGAATCGCAGTTGGGCACCGACGCCGTGTTCGCCGCCGACCTGCAGGCCCTGCGCCCCCAGGTGGGCCAGTCGGTGTCGGCCGCGAACCTGCGTGCCGTGCTGGCCGGCTCGCCCATCGTCGCGTCGCACCGGGACCCCGCCGTCTGCACGCGCGTGCAGGATGCGTACTCGCTGCGCTGCTCGCCCCAGGTGCACGGCGCCGCGCGCGACACCGCCGACCATGCGCTCACGATCGCGACGCGAGAGCTCGCCGCCGCCGTCGACAACCCCGTCATCACCGACGATGGCCGCGTCGAGTCCAACGGCAACTTCCACGGTGCTCCGGTGGCGTACGTGCTCGACTTCCTCGCGATCGCCGTCGCCGACGTCGCCTCGATCTCGGAGCGCCGCACCGACCGCGCGCTCGACCCCGCCCGCAGCAACGGCCTCCCGCCGTTCCTCGCGCACGAGGTGGGCGTCGACTCGGGCTTCATGATCGCCCAGTACGCCGCGGCGGGGATCGTCTCGGAGCTGAAGCGGCTCGCGGTGCCGGCATCCGTCGACTCCATCCCGTCATCGGCCATGCAGGAGGACCACGTGTCGATGGGGTGGGCCGCGGCACGCAAGCTGCGCCGCGCGGTCGACGGGCTCTCGCGCGTGCTCGCCATCGAGGTGCTGACGGCCGCACGCGCCCTCGACCTGCGTGCGCCGCTGCAGCCCGGCGCTGCGACCGGCGCCGTGCGCGACCTGGTGCGCACCGTCGCGGGCGGACCCGGACCCGACCGGTTCCTGTCACCCGAGATGGAGGCCGCGACCACGTTGGTCGCGTCCGGCGCCGTCGCCCAGGCCGCCTTCCCCACCCGCGCCTTTCAGAGCGCCGCCCTCTCGACCAGCAAGAAGGAGTGAGATGTCCGTTTCCACAGGTTCGACGGCCGAGGTGAAGGCCCCCACTGTCCGCGCGCCACGCGGCCCGGAGCGCACCGCGAAGAGCTGGGGCGCCGAGGCCGCCAAGCGCATGCTCATGAACAACCTCGACCCCGAGGTCGCCGAGCACCCCGAGGATCTCGTCGTCTACGGCGGCACGGGCAAGGCCGCGCGCAGCTGGGCGGCGTTCGACGCGATCGTCCGCACGCTCGACGAGCTCGAGCCCGACGAGACCCTGCTGGTGCAGTCCGGCAAGCCCGTCGGCGTGTTCCGCACGCACGAGTGGGCGCCCCGCGTGCTGATCGCCAACTCCAACCTCGTCGGCGACTGGGCCACCTGGCCCGAGTTCCGCCGGCTCGAGGAGCTCGGTCTCACGATGTACGGCCAGATGACGGCCGGCTCGTGGATCTACATCGGCACGCAGGGCATCCTGCAAGGCACGTACGAGACGTTCGCGGCCGTCGCACGGTCCCTCGCCGAGAAGAAGGGGACGGATGCCGCGACCGCGAGCCTCGCGGGCACCCTGACGCTCACCGGCGGCGCGGGCGGGATGGGCGGCGCGCAGCCCCTGGCCGTGACGCTCAACGGGGGAGCGGTGCTCGTCGTCGATGTCGATGAGTCGCGCCTCGCCCGCCGGGTCCAACACGGCTACCTCGACGAGTACACGACCGACCTCGACGCCGCGCTCGCGCGGGTCGTCGCGGCGAAGGCGGCGGGCGAGGCGCTCTCGGTCGGCGTCGTCGGAAACGCCGCGGAGGTCTTCGGCGACATCCTGCTCCGGCATCGCGCGGGCGAGGTCGCCGTCGACATCGTCACGGATCAGACGAGCGCGCACGACCCGCTCGCCTACCTGCCGGTGGGGATCGCGTTCGAGGACTGGAAGGCGGAGGCCGCCCGCGATCCCGAGGCCTTCACCGCCCGCTCCCGCGGCAGCATGGCGAAGCACGTCGCCGCGATGGTCGGATTCCAGGATGCCGGCGCCGAAGTCTTCGACTACGGCAACTCGATCCGCGCCGAGGCGCAGCTCGGCGGCTTCGAGCGCGCCTTCGACTTCCCGGGCTTCGTGCCGGCGTACATCCGCCCGCAGTTCGCCGAGGGGCGCGGACCGTTCCGCTGGGTCGCCCTCTCGGGAGACCCCGAGGACATCCGCAAGACCGATGAGGCGGTCAAGGCGCTCTTCCCCGACAACGCCGGTCTCGTGCGGTGGCTCGACAAGGCGAGCGATGCCGTGCACTTCGAAGGGCTGCCGGCGCGCATCTGCTGGCTCGGCTACCAGGAGCGGCACCTCGCGGGTCTCAAGTTCAACGAGATGGTGGCGTCGGGCGAGCTGTCGGCCCCGATCGTCATCGGCCGCGACCACCTCGACGCCGGCTCGGTGGCGAGTCCCTACCGGGAGACGGAGGCGATGGCCGACGGCTCCGACGCGATCGCCGACTGGCCGCTGCTCAACGCGCTGCTCAACACCGCGTCGGGCGCGGCCTGGGTGTCGATCCACCACGGCGGCGGTGTCGGCATCGGACGCAGCATCCATGCCGGTCAGGTCACCGTCGCCGACGGCACCCCCCTCGCCGCCGAGAAGCTCGCCCGCGTGCTCACGAACGACCCGGGCACCGGCGTCATGCGCCACGTGGACGCCGGCTACGAGCGGGCCAAGGAGGTCGCGCGCGAGCGCGGGCTTCAGGTGCCGATGCTCGATGCGTGACCCCGACACGAACGGACGGATGCCGTGACGACGACGCTGCTCACCCACATCGGCGAGCTGACGACGAACATCGAGCGCGACGGCGATCCCTGCGGCACGCTGCATGACGCCGCCGTGCTGATCGAGGGGGACCGGATCGCGTGGGTGGGTCCCGCTGCCGCCGCCGCCGCTGCCGCCGCCGCCGCGAACGCGAGCCACGACCGCGAGAGTGCATCTGGTGGACGAGGGTTAGGCAACCGCCCTACCTCTCGTCCGCCAGCTGCACTCTCGCGGGAGATGGAGGTGGTCGACGCGGGCGCAAGAGCCGTCATCCCGGGCTTCGTCGACAGCCACACGCACCTCGTGTTCGGCGGCGACCGTGCCGACGAGTTCGAGGCGCGCATGACGGGCACGCCGTATGCGGCCGGCGGCATACGGCGCACGGTGGCCGCGACGCGGGCGGCGACGGATGACGAGCTGCGCGCCCGTCTCGCCGGTTTCGTGACCGAGCTGCACCGTCAGGGCACCACGACCTTCGAGATCAAGACGGGCTACGGCCTGACCGTCGCCGACGAGGAGCGCCTGGCGCGCCTTGCCGCCGAGGTCACCCCGGAGGTCACCTTCCTCGGCGCCCACGTGGTGCCGGCCGAGTATGCCGACCGGCGTGACGCCTACGTCGACCTCGTGTGCGACGAGATGCTCCGCGCATGCGCACCGCACAGCCGGTGGATCGACGTGTTCTGCGAGCGCGGCGCCTTCACGGCGGAGGAGGCGCGCCGGATCCTCGCCGCCGGCGTCGCGCACGGCCTCGAGCCGCGCGTGCACGGCAACCAGCTCGGCCCGGGCGAGGGCGTGCGCCTCGCGGTGGCGATGGGTGCGGCATCCGTCGACCACTGCACCTACCTGGATGACGAGGATGTGACCGCACTGGCGGGCTCGGACACGGTCGCGACCCTGCTGCCGGGTGTCGAGTTCTCGACGCGACAGCCCTACCCCGACGCGCGCCGGCTGATCGACGCCGGGGTGACGGTCGCGCTCGCGAGCGACTGCAACCCCGGCTCGAGCTTCACGAGCTCGATGCCTCTCATGATCGCCCTCGCGGTGCGCGAGATGGGCATGACCCCGTCCGAGGCGGTGTGGGCCGCGACCGCCGGCGGCGCCCGAGCGCTGCGCCGCGACGACGTCGGAGCACTCGCCCCCGGCATGCGCGCCGACCTCGTCCTGCTGGACGCGCCGACGCGCGTGCACCTCGCCTACCGTCCCGGTGTGCCGCTCGTGCGCACCGTGTGGAGGGGTGGCGTGCCGGTCTAGCCGGGGATCCGGGTCAGCGCGGCGCGTCGAAGGTCCAGCTGTCGGGGTCGACGGCGGTCGCGACATCCCAGTCGTCCTGCATCCAGGTGAAGGTCGCCACAGCGCACGTCGGCATGTGGTCGATGCCCTCGCCGGAGAGGCGGGCGGCGAGGGCGCTCATTCCCGGGTCGTGTGCGACGACCATGACCGCCGGCGCATGGGTCGCCGCTGCCGCCGCGAGGATGCTCGACGCCGGAGCGCCGTACAGCTCACGGTCGAGCGACACCGCGACGTCCAGCTCGGCGGCGAAGGCCTCGGCCGTCGTCCGGGCCCGCAGCGCCGTGCTCGACAGGATGATGTCGGGGCGGAATCCGCTCGCCGCGAGGCGTGCGGCCATCCGGGGCGCGTCGCGCATGCCGCGGTCGTTCAGCGGACGGTCGTGATCGTCGAGGCCGGGATCGCCCCAATCGGACTTCGCATGCCGCACCAGCACGAGACGGATCATGTGGTCACCTTTCGCGAGGCCTGTCCGGCGAGGAGCTCGAGAACGCAGAGGGCGGCCAGCCGCACGGTGCGCCCGTCCGGCGCATCGGCGGTCGCGTCGACCTCCGCGATGTCGGCGCTGTGCACCCGCGCGTCGACGGCCACCGCCCGCACCAGCGCGCGCAGCTCCCATGCCGCGAGACCACCGGGAACGGATGCCGGGCACCCGGGCGCGACGGAACGGTCGCAGACGTCGACGTCGATGTCCAGATGCACGGCGCCGCCGTCGGCACCGGCGATCTCCAGCGCCTCGGCGACCACGTCGGCCGCGCCGCGCCGGCGCACGTCGTCCATCGTCACCACCGTGATGCCGAGGTCGTCCGCACGCTGTGCGTACGCCACCGAGTTGGCGAAGTCGGCGATGCCGAGCTGCACGATGCGCCGCGGGTCGAGGCCGTCCTCGATGAGCCGGCGCACCGGCGATCCGTTCGAGATCCCGTCCCGCAGGTCGAAGTGGGCGTCGATCGTGATGAGGCCCGCGGCCGACGCCCCCTGGGCGACCGCGTAGGTGATCGAGTTGTCGCCGCCGAGCGCGACGACGAGGTCGGCGCGCTCGCGCAGCGCTGCCACAGCGGTGCGGACGGATGCCTCGCCCGCCGGTCCGTCGGGCTCGTCGACGTCGCCCGCATCCGCGATGCGGAGGGCCTCGTTCAGGTCCACCGGCGGCGGTCCGAGCAGCGTGGGGCTGTACCGGCGCAAGGATTCGCGGATCGCGCCGGGCGTGGCATGGGCGCCCGTCGGGGAGAGCGAGGTGCGGAACGCAGGAACACCGAGGATCGCGGCATCCCATCCGTCGTCGTCGATGGCCGGCCACGCACCTGCGCGGGGCCAGAGGGGATCATGGGCAAGCGTCACGTCTCGACGCTACCGGCCCGTCACGCCGCGACGTAGACCCACGCGGAGCGGCCGCTCGCCAGCACCACCGCGATACGGCGGTACAGCGCGACCTCGTACTCGTCCGCGGCGTCCAGCTCGTCCTCCGTCACCAGGAGCGCCTTGCCGACGACCTTGTCGAGCGGGTTGCCCGTCTCGCGGACGATGGGGTGCACCGACAGTCCCGACAGGTCGACCACGCGTGTGTCATGGATCTCGGCGTAGTCGACGGTGTAGCCGGGCAGCGCGTCGTCGTCGCTGTCCAGGCGGCGCCCGAAGGTGTCGAGCTGGACGTCGGGGTGCTGCAGCGTCCCGTAACTGAACAGGTACGCGAACGGCTGATCAGGTGACACGGCATCAGGCGACACGGCATCAGGCTAACGCGGCGCTCCGCCGCGCTCCCGGCTCGTCACGCAGACTTAACACTCGCGATCGCCGCTCAGCGATCACCCCAGCAGCGCGTGCGCGATCGAGAAGATCGCGAGACCCGCCAATGCCCCCACGATGGTGCCGTTGAGGCGGATGTACTGCAGGTCGCGCCCGACCATGAGCTCGATCTTCTCTGTCGTCTCGGCAGGATCCCACCGTTCGACCGTGTCGGTGATGATCGACGCGATGTCATGCCGATAGCGGTCGACGAGGAAGACGGCGGCATCGGTGACCCAGGAGTCCACACGGCGCTGGAGCGAGGCATCCGTCGTCAGCCGCCCGCCGATCTCGGCCAGCGCCTCCACCGCGCGTCGCCGCAGCCCGCTGTCGGGATCGGCGAGGGAGCGCAGCAGCCCCGCCTTCGCCGTGGTCCACACCTCGCCGGCCAGCTCCCGCACGCGAGGACTGTCGAAGACTGCGAGTTTCGCGTCCTCGAAGCGCCCGATCGTCGCGGGATCGTGCTGCAGGTTCGCGGCGAGGCGGTCGAGGTACGCATCGATCGCGACCCGCGCCGGATGCCCCGGATCAGCGCGCACCGCGGCCACGAACTTGACCGCCTCGTTGTAGACGGTGTCGTCGACGAACCGGTGGGCGATCGACGGCACCCATCCGGGGAGGCGACGCGAGATGACGCCCGTGAACGCGGTCTGATTCGCGGCCAGCCACGCCTGGATGCTGTCGGCGGCCAGGTCGACGGCGCCGTGGTGGGCGCCCGCCTCGACGATGCGGCCGAGCCATTCGCCGAGCGGCGGCCCCCACTCCGGCGTGATCAGGTGCTCGCGCGCGAGCTCCTCGATGACGTCGCGCACGTCGTCATCGCTCAGCGCCCGCAGGACGCTCCCGGCCATGACGGATGCCTCGGCCGCGACCCGCTCGGCATGTGCGGGCGCGCTGAGCCACTCGCCGAGCCGGGCGGCGATCTTCGTCTGATCGAGCTTGGTGCGCACGACGTCGGCGCGGAGGAACTCGGTCTCGACGAACTCGCCGAGCGTGCGGCCGATCTCGTCCTTGCGGCTCGGGATGATCGCGGTGTGCGGGATCGGGATGCCCAGCGGATGCCGGAACAGCGCCGTCACCGCGAACCAGTCCGCCAGCGCGCCGACCATGCCGCCCTCCGCCGCGGCGCGGACGTACGCGAGCGCGGGGACGTCCTGCTCGAAGGCGAACGAGAAGGCGAACAGCACCGCCATGAACACGAGCGCGCCGAGCGCGACGCCCTTCATCGCGCGCAGTGCGCGGCGGCGCTCCTGGTCGGCAGGACTCAGGAGGTGGGTGGGTGTGGGCGACATCGCTTCAGTCCTCGACGGGTCCGAGCCATGCCGTCGCGACGGTCGCGTGCGCGGACTCCGGGTCGGACGGGTGGAAGAGGCCCGCGAGGACGTCACGGTAGAGCCGGTTCAGCTCGTTTCCGGAGAAGTACGACGAGCCGCCGGCGACGAGCATCGCGTCGTCGACGATCGACTTCGCCGCCGTGACCGCACGATGCTTGACCCCCGCAAGCAGCGAGAACCAGCGCGCGCCGTGGTCGGCGAGCTCGTCGACGTCGCGTGCGAGCGCCTCGATCTGCGGCGGCAGGGCGTCGTACGCGAGCGCCATGCCGGCGACGCGCCAGCGGATGTCGGGGTCCTGGCTGTACGCCTTCCCGGTGCGCTTCGAGGTGCGCTTGGCGGCGGTCGCCACAGCGAGGTCGAGTGCGCGCCGCGCGATCCCGGTGTAGACGGAGGCCAGCAGCAGTTCGAAGACGCTGAAGATGCCGAACACCAGGGGATCCGGGTTCGGGCCGGGGGCGAGCCGGCGCACGACCCGGTCGGCCGGCGCCACGGCGTCGCGCAGCTCGGTGGTGCGGGACTGCGTGCCGCGCATGCCGAGGGTGTCCCAGTCGTCGCGCACGACCACGCGGCCGACCTGGACCTCGGAGCGCGGCACGAACGCGTAGACCATGCGCGGCGCGTCCTCCGACGAGGTGTCGAGGCCGTGCAGGCCCAGCTGCGTCCACGCGGGTGAGAGGGAGGTGAAGATCTTGGTGCCGGTGAACGAGTACCCGCCGTCGGGCAGGGGCGCGGCATCCGTCCCGCTTCCGAACAGCACGAGGTCGTTCCCCGCCTCGCTGATGCCGAAGGCGAACACCTCGCCTGCCACCGCGCCCTCCTGCACGAATCGCAGCGCGTCGATGCCACGGTCCGCCAGCACCTTCGCGACGCCGGTCCACACCAGGTGCATGTTGACCGCGAGCGCCGTCGCCGGGGCCGCGCCCGCGAGGCGCTGCTGGAGGACGGATGCCTCGGCCAGGCCGAGCCCCGAGCCGCCCCGCTCACGGGGCACGAGGATGGCCAGGTAACCGGCATCCTTCAGCTCCGAAAGGTCCTCGTCGGGGAACGTGTTCTCGCGGTCGTGCACCGCCGCCCGTGCACGGAAGCGCTCCAGCAGTTCGTCCGGAAGGATGTCGGCGGGGTCGAAAGGAGTCACTCCGCCATTCTTACGCCATGATGTGCCCATGGCGACGCTCTCAGAGATGATGCAGACGCTCATCCCGGCAACGCAGCGACAGACAGCGGCGGACGTCACCGAGGCGCTCGACCTCGGCTCGGGCGACCGCGTGGGAAAGCGCAGCGGATTCCTCATCATGCTGACGCTCGCGGGCATCATCGCGATCGCCGGCGTGCTCACGGACTCGACGGCGACCGTCATCGGCGCCATGATCATCGCGCCGCTCGGCACGCCCATCCTGGGGATCGGACTCGGCATCGTGCGAGGCCACCTCAGCCTCGTGGTGCGGTCGATCGCCTGGGTGCTGCTCGGCGTCGCCATCGTCATCGTGCTGGGTCTGGCGTTCTCGGTCTTCGTGGCGACGCCCGAGAGCCTGGAGACCAACTCGCAGGTCGTGGGCCGCACATCGCCGAGCTTCATGGACCTGGTGGCGGCGCTGGCCACCGGCTTCGCCGGCGGCTTCGCGATGTGCCGCAAGGACCTCAGCGCGATCCTTCCCGGGGTCGCGATCGCCATCTCGCTCGTTCCTCCGCTCGGCGTGGTCGGCGTCTGCGCGGGACAGGGCCTCTGGGTCGACGCGATCGGCGCCCTATGGCTGTTCCTCTCCAACGTCGTCGCCCTCGTGATCGCGGGCAGCATCGTCTTCACCCTCGCCGGGTACGCCCGCGATCCCGGGTCGTCGCTGGTCGCCAACCGGCGACGCGCCTACACGATCGTCACGGTGCTGGCCGTCATCATCACGATCCCCCTCGTCGTGAACTCGGTCGTCTCGGTGGCGCTCGCCCGCTGGTCGGTCGGCATCCAGGACGCCACGACGACGTGGCTGGCCGACGAGAAGGACGCCCGCGTCTACGGCGTGCAGTGGTCGGGCCGGACCGCGACGGTGGAGGTCACGACCGAGGACGGGCAGACGCCGCCGATCGAGGAGCTGCAGAAGTCGATCGCCGCGATGCTCCCGTCGTTCGTCGGCGTCGTCGTCGACGTGGGCCAGGGAGTCGAGATCCCCGTCCAGTAGTCGGGTCGGCGTCGCGGCGGCTGAGGCGCCCAGGCCCCGGGCGTCAGCCGAGCGCGGCGCGCAGCGCCTCCATGGTCGCCTCCGGACGGTCGCGATGCGGCGAGTGGCCGGCATCCGCCACCACCGACACCGAGAACAGCGGATTCGCGGCGACGACGGACTCCGCCGGCTTGCCCCGGAAGATCGAGTACACGTGCGGATCGGACGCGATGACGTGCGTGGGCACGCTCACGCGGAGGGCGGCATCCGTCACGTCCCAGTGCTGGTTCTGCGCGCTGGTCTGCTCGACCGCCCACCGGCTCGCCTGCCGCACCGACAGCGCCTTCAGCTCGACGTCCTGCGGGTGCCAGTGCGGGTGCTCGGTGCGCACGGCCTGCTCGGTCGGGTCCTCGAACGAGCGAGCCTGGCTGTCGCGGACGATGTCGCGATCGCGGTCGGTGAGCGCGATCGCCGGGTCGATCAGGACGAGCCGACGCGTCCACGTGGGATCCTCCGCCGCGGCGAGGACGGATGCCGCGCCGCCGAGGGAGTGCCCGATCACGAGGTCCCACGGAACGTCGTCCGCGCGGGTCGCCAGCACGTCGGCGCCGTAGGCGGCCAGCGTGTAGTCGAGGGCACGCGGGGCGCTGCCGTGTCCACGCAGGTCCACGGCATCCGCTCTCCATCCGGCGTCCGCGAGGGCGACGCCGTAGCGCCACATCAGCGCGCCGATCGAGCCGACGCCGTGGATGAGCAGTGCGCGGCGCTCGGCCGAGGGCGAGCCCCACGACAGGCGGGGGAGCAGGACGGGGGTCGGCATACGCCTAGCCTAGAAGCGCGGCCCCGGCCGTCTCGGCGCACGGCAGGATGGGAACGGGGGTTGGCATGATCTCGACGGAACTGGCAGTGGCGCTGCGCGAGGCGGGGCTGGTGTGGCATCCGCAGTCCGGCGACCGGTTCCAGCTCGATGAGCCCGAGTTCGAGGCCGACGTCTTCACCGTGAGCGAGATGACGATCGAGCCGCGCGAGTACCCCACCGGACGCATCCTGGCGTTCAACGGCACGACGGAATGGGCGCTGGACTCCGTCGCGCTCGAAGACGCGCTGTGGCTGCCGCACGAGCACCAGCTGCGCGAGCTGCTGCGGGGCGCCTTCCGCGGCCTGCGGCGACTGCCCGACACCCATGAGGTCGAGATCGTCGTCGGGGGCGAGCGCCGCGTGTTCGAGCATCCCGAACCGGCCGATGCCTATGCCCTCGCCGTGCTGGAGCTGCTGCGCCGGTTGGAGTGACGCGGCCGCGGCCTCGGCGCTCTCAGCGGATGGTCGGCACCGGCTCGGTGTCGGGGATCGGGCTCGCGCCGCGCACGCGGAGGTCGGGGAGGCCCCGCGCGAACACGATCGCGACGAGCAGGCCCAGCGCGCAGAACGTCGCGGCGGCCGCATAGGACGCCGTCACGCCGCCCGGACCGTCGATGAGGAGGCCTGCCACGGCGGAGCCCGCGGCGGCACCGATGAGCTGGCCGGTGCCGACCCAGCCGAAGGCTTCCGCCGTGTCGCTGAACTTGACGCTCGCGGTGGTCACCGCCGAGAGCACCGCGAGAGCCGGGGCGATGCCGATGCCGGCCACGAACAGCGTGCCGCCGATCCACCACACGTTGATCCAGAGCGCGGTCATGGCCAGCCCGATCGCCACCACGGTCAGCCGCCGCGCCAGCGCCCAGCGCCCCATCGGCAGGTGGCCGAAGGCGAACCCGCCCGCGAGGCTGCCGATCGAGAAGACGGCCAGCACGAGGCCGGCTTCGAGCCCGCCGTGGTCGAACGTCGCCACCACGCTCGCCTCGACGGCGGCGAACGAGCCGATGATGAGGAAGCCGACCACCGTCGCGAGCAGGATCGGCGGGCGGGTCAGCACCGTGCCGAA
This sequence comes from Microbacterium sp. ZW T2_14, assembly GCF_044987405.1. NCBI lineage: Bacteria > Bacillati > Actinomycetota > Actinomycetes > Micrococcales > Microbacteriaceae > Microbacterium > Microbacterium sp. ZW T2_14. The sequence continues at coordinate 24,142 of NZ_JBJDRK010000041.1, forward strand.
GGAGCGCTTGCTGCGCGGGATGCGCACGCGCCCGACCTCGGGGGAGAGGATGAACCACGCGCCGCCGCCCACCAGGAACACCACGACCAGCACGAGCCCCGCGACGGTGCCGGCCTGCGTCGCGACGAAGGTGATGAGCACCGGGGCGAGGATCCATATGACCTCCTGCAGGGAGGCGTCGAGCGAGTACAGCGCGGTGAGCTGCGTGGAGTTGACCATCTTGGCGTAGATCGTGCGCACCGCCGCGACGATCGGCGGCGTCGAGGCGCCCGCGATGAAGCCGAGGACGATGAAGACCGGCACGGGCACGACGAAGAAGGCGATCATCAGCAGGGACGCCGCCGAGACGGCGGTCGTGAGGGTCAGCACGCGACGCATGCCCCAGCGACCCATCCAGCGGCTGGTGACCGGGCCGGCGAGCGCCTGACCGATCGAGACCGCGGCCAGGACGATGCCGGCGGCGCCGTACGAGCCGGTGATCCCCTCGATGTGCAGCAGGATGACGAGGCTGATCATCCCGTTCGGGAAGCGCGCGGTCAGCTGCGCCGCGATGATGCGGGCGACCCCGGGCGTGCGCAGAAGATCCCGGTAGCCGGCCACCCGTCAACGTTACGTCACCCGCGGTCGCGCCCAGGGTCGTCGCGCACGACCGGAGCACGACACCGCTGCGACACGCCCACGACACGCCGGTGCATCTCTCCACAGGCGGATCCGATGTCGGACCCCGCATCTAGCCTCGGGCCTGTGGACGGATGCGGCCGTGGCGTCCGAAACCCCCGTGATCCTGGACTTTTCCAGACCCCTCGGGCTGTGGATGAATCCGTGGAGAACCTGTGTTGTACATGGGGAGAACGGTGGAAAATCACACCGATGTAACTACTAGCCCTTGTGGTGCTATCGGATGTCGGTACCCATATGTAGTATTGGAGTCCCGGTGGGGGGACTACCGGGAAGAGCACCGGATGCCACCGGGGGAAGCACTGAGGAGACGGAATCGACATGGCGATCACGGTTTACACGAAGCCCGCGTGCGTGCAGTGCACGGCGACGTATCGAGCACTCGATTCCAAGGGGATCGAGTACGAAATCCACGACCTTTCGCAGGACCCGTCGGCCCTCGAGCAGGTCAAGGCGCTGGGGTATCTCCAGGCGCCGGTCGTCATCACCGATGAAGACCACTGGTCGGGCTTTCGTCCCGACAAGATCGACGAACTCGCAGCGCGGCTCGCGTAGTTCGACGCAGCCCACCCGTTTCGACGGAGCTCAACGACCGCCGTCGGGTGTGTCCGAGCAAGGGGCGTCATGGGCGTCGTAGCAACTGAGACACCGCTGCTGGTCTACTTCTCGAGCGTGTCGGGCAACACCGCGCGCTTCATCGAGAAGCTCGGAGCACGAGCGCTCCGGATCCCGCTCCACGCGACGGATCCGGAGCTCGTGGTAGACGAGCCGTACGTCCTCGTGACACCCACCTATGGCGGAGGCCAGGGGCGGGGCGTCGAGAAGGGCGCCGTTCCCAAGCAGGTGATCCGATTCCTCAATGACGAACGGAATCGGCGTCACATCCGCGGGGTCATCTCCGCGGGGAACACCAACTTCGGCGAGCACTTCTGCCTCGCCGGCGACATCATCAGCCGCAAGTGCAACGTGCCGCACTTGTATCGGCTCGAAGTATTCGGCACGCCTGAAGATGTGGAACGCGTGAACGCGGGATTGGAACGATGGTGGGAACTCTGACGCAGGCCGACTTCAAGACGGAGGCACGCTTCGAGGGCATGGATTACCACGCCCTCAACGCGATGCTGAATCTCTATGACGCCGAGGGCAAGATCCAGTTCGACGCCGACAAGCGGGCTGCGCGGGAGTACTTCCTGCAGCACGTGAACCAGAACACGGTGTTCTTCCACTCGCTCAAGGAGCGCTTGGACTACCTGGTCGAGAAGGAGTACTACGAGGGCGCCGTCCTCGACAAGTACTCGTTCGAGTACATCCAGAAGCTCAACGACCTCGCCTACGCGAAGAAGTTCCGCTTCGAGACCTTCCTCGGCGCGTTCAAGTACTACACGAGCTACACGCTGAAGACCTTCGACGGCAAGCGGTACCTCGAGCGCTTCGAGGACCGGGTCGTGATGACGGCGCTCGCGCTGGCGGACGGTGACGAGAAGCTGGCCACCGCGCTGGTGGAGGAGATCATCTCCGGCCGGTTCCAGCCGGCGACGCCGACCTTCCTCAATGCGGGCAAGGCCCAGCGTGGAGAGCTGGTGTCGTGCTTCCTGCTGCGCATCGAAGACAACATGGAGTCGATCGCCCGCGGCATCAACTCCGCGCTGCAGCTGTCCAAGCGCGGCGGCGGCGTCGCCCTGCTGCTGTCGAACATCCGCGAGTCGGGTGCCCCGATCAAGCAGATCGAGAACCAGTCCAGCGGCATCATCCCCGTGATGAAGCTGCTCGAGGACTCCTTCTCCTACGCCAACCAGCTCGGCGCGCGCCAGGGCGCCGGTGCGGTGTATCTGAACGCCCACCACCCTGACATCCTGCGCTTCCTCGACACCAAGCGTGAGAACGCCGACGAGAAGATCCGCATCAAGACGCTCTCCCTCGGCGTGGTCGTCCCCGACATCACGTTCGAGCTCGCGAAGAACGGCGAGGACATGTACCTCTTCTCGCCGTACGACGTGGAGCGCGTCTACGGCGTGCCCTTCGGCGACATCTCGGTCACCGAGAAGTACCGCGAGATGGTCGACGACCCCCGCATCAAGAAGACGAAGATCAACGCGCGCGAGTTCTTCCAGACCCTCGCCGAGATCCAGTTCGAGTCGGGCTACCCGTACATCATGTTCGAGGACACGGTGAACAAGGCCAACCCGATCAAGGGCCGGATCAACATGTCGAACCTGTGCTCCGAGATCCTGCAGGTCAACACGCCGACCACCTTCAACGAGGACCTGTCGTATAACCAGATCGGCAAGGACATCTCGTGCAACCTGGGCTCGCTCAACATCGCGCTCGCGATGGACGGCGGCGACCTCGCGCAGACGGTGGACACCAGCATCCGTGCCCTCACCGCGGTCAGCGACCAGAGCCACATCCGCTCGGTCCGCTCGATCGAGGACGGCAACGACCGCTCCCACGCGATCGGCCTCGGGCAGATGAACCTGCACGGCTACCTGGCGCGCGAGCACGTCTACTACGGCTCGGAGGAGGGTGTCGACTTCACGAACATCTACTTCTACTCGGTGCTGTTCCACGCGCTGCGCGCGTCCAACAAGATCGCGATCGAGCGCGGTGAGGTGTTCGACGGGTTCTGGGACTCGAAGTACGCCGACGGCTCGTTCTTCGACAAGTACATCGACCAGGAGTGGGCACCGGCCACCGAGAAGGTCGCGGAGATGTTCGCCGGCCACCACATCCCCACGCAGGACGACTGGCGCGAGCTGAAGGCCTCGATCCAGCAGCACGGCATCTACAACCAGAACCTGCAGGCCGTGCCGCCGACCGGATCGATCTCGTACATCAACAACTCGACGTCGTCGATCCACCCGATCGCGGCGAAGGTCGAGATCCGCAAGGAAGGCAAGCTCGGGCGCGTCTACTACCCGGCGGCGTTCATGACGAACGACAACCTGGAGTACTACCAGGACGCGTACGAGATCGGCTACGAGAAGGTCATCGACACGTACGCCGCCGCCACGCAGCACGTCGACCAGGGCCTGTCGCTCACGCTGTTCTTCAAGGACACCGCGACCACGCGCGACATCAACAAGGCGCAGATCTACGCGTGGCGCAAGGGCATCAAGACGATCTACTACATCCGCCTGCGTCAGATGGCGCTCGAGGGGACGGACATGACCGAGTGCGTCAGCTGCACGCTGTGATGGTCCGTTCAGGGATTTCGAGAGAAGAAGGACGATGAGCGAGAAGCTCCAGCTCCTGGACCACGTCCAGGCCATCAACTGGAACCGCATCCAGGACGACAAGGACCTCGAGGTGTGGAACCGCCTCGTGAACAACTTCTGGCTGCCCGAGAAGGTGCCGCTGTCGAACGACATCCAGTCGTGGAACACGCTGACGCCCGACGAGCAGACCCTGACGATGCGCGTGTTCACGGGGCTCACGCTCCTCGACACGATCCAGGGCACCGTCGGGGCCGTCTCGCTCATCCCCGACGCGATCACGCCGCACGAGGAGGCCGTCTACACGAACATCGCGTTCATGGAGTCGGTGCACGCCAAGTCGTACTCCTCGATCTTCTCGACGCTGTGCTCGACGAAGGAGATCGACGAGGCCTTCCGCTGGTCGGTCGAGAACCCGAACCTTCAGAAGAAGGCTCAGATCGTCATGGAGTACTACCGCGGCGACGAGCCGCTCAAGCGCAAGGTCGCCTCGACCCTGCTCGAGAGCTTCCTGTTCTACTCGGGCTTCTACCTGCCGATGCACTGGTCGAGCCGCGCCAAGCTCACCAACACCGCCGACCTCATCCGCCTCATCATCCGTGACGAGGCCGTGCACGGGTACTACATCGGCTACAAGTTCCAGAAGGGGCTCGAGAAGGTCGACCAGGCGAAGCGCGACGAGATCAAGGACTACACGTTCTCGCTGCTGTACGAGCTCTACGACAACGAGATCCAGTACACGCAGGACTTGTACGACGGCGTCGGCCTCACCGAGGACGTCAAGAAGTTCCTGCACTACAACGCCAACAAGGCCCTCATGAACCTGGGCTACGAGGCGATGTTCCCCTCGACCGTCACCGACGTGAGCCCGGCGATCCTGTCGGCCCTGTCGCCGAACGCCGACGAGAACCACGACTTCTTCTCGGGGTCGGGCTCGTCGTACGTCATCGGCAAGGCCGAGGCCACCGAGGACGAGGACTGGGACTTCTGAGACCCGGGATCTGAAAGACCCTGAGAGGACGGATGCCGCGGCCCGCGGCATCCGTCCTCTCTGCGTTCGTGACGCGGGACGCTTCAGCCGCGGGGCGGGGCGGCCGACGACCGGACGATGAGGGTCGTCGACAGCTCGGCGCGGGCAGCAGGGTGCTGGCCGGCGCGCACACGGACGATCACGTCGATGGCGGCACTGCCCATCTGTGCGAGCGGCTGCCGGATGGTCGTCAGCGGCGGGTCGATCCACGACGAGTGCGGAAGGTCGTCGAATCCGACCACCGACATGTCGTCGGGGATCCGGAGATCGCTCTCGCGGAGGGCGCGGATGGCGCCGAGGGCGCTGTCGTCGCTCGCGGCGAAGATGGCGGTCGGACGAACCTCGCGTGAGAGCAGCAGACGGGTCGCGTCGTAGCCCTGGTCGACGCCGTACTGGGTGCGGATGACCAGGCCATCGTCGACCGGAACGCCCGCCTGCTGCATCGCGGCCTGAAACCCCGCGAGACGCGCGATGCCGTTGTCTTGATCGAGAGGGCCGGTGATCGTCGCGATGCGGCGGTGCCCCAGCTGGAGGAGATGCTGTGCGGCGTCGAACGCTCCCTGGAAGTTCGTCGCGGCGATCGCGTACGTGCCGTCCGGTTCCCTGTGCAGGGGGTCCACGACCACGAGGGGGATCCCCGCCTCGGCGAGCAGTCGCCGCGCCTCCGGACTCGGAACGGCGACCACGCTCAGCAGGCCGTCGGATCCTCGCTCCAGGGCGTGCATCACCCAGTCGTCGCAGTCCTCCGGATCGGGTTCGACGGCCAGCACGAGATCTTTGCCGTGTCCCTTCGCTCCCTCGGCAGCCCCCCGGACCACGGCTTCGGACCAGGCCTGGTCGAGGTTCACCACGCGCATGTCGAGGAACCCGGTCGCCAGCCGCGGACGCATGCGGATCTCGTAGCCGTGGCGTTCCAGCACCGCTGCCACGCGGTCCCGTGTGGCGCGCGACACGTCCGGCCGGGAATTGAGCACCTTCGACACTGTCGGGACGGATACTCCTGCCTCGGTCGCGATCTGGGCGAGCTGGACTGCCATGGTTCCTCCGGATCAACTTTCCGAAAATGTTAGCGCCATCCGGTGAGGATCGGCCGCTGATTTCGCGCGACGCGCTGGACGCGCGCGGTCATATCGCTCTATAGTCTCCCCTTGAGGCACGAAATTTCGATTAAGGATATCGAAATCACACAAAGGAGTGAGCATGCAGAGGATGCGAGTAACGGCGATCACGGCGATGGCGCTCGGCGCCGTCCTGGTCCTGTCGGGATGCGGTCGCAGCGCGGACGGCGCGGCGGAGGCTTCTTCGGCCGGGCCGGCCGAAGAGGGAAAGGCATCCGGTGCGGTCGAGATCTGGACGGCCGGAGGGCATGCCGACAACCTGAAGAAGCTCGCCGCAGACTGGCTCGAGCAGAACCCGGACGCGAGCATCAAGGTCACGGACGTGCCCTGGGACCAGGTGATCACGAAGGCCCAGACGGCCACGGCAGCCGGCAAGGGGCCGGACATCATCATGACCGGCTCGGACCAGACCGCGACAGTGATCGGGATGGGCGCGTTCGACAGCGTCCCCGACGGCGTGTACGACAGCGACGACTTCTACCCGGCCGCCGTGGACTCGGTGACGGGCGAGGACGGGCTGTACGCGATGCCGTGGTACGTCGAGACGCGCTTCCTGTTCTATCGGAAGGACATCGCGGCCGAACTGGGCCTGTCGGCGCCGACGACGTGGGAAGAGACGCAGGCCATGGCCACGGCGTTCGCCTCCCGGCCCGGCGGCACCTACGGGATCAGCCTTCCCAAGCCCACCGAGCAGCCCGCGCAGGTCATCGTCCCCTTCGACGCGCAGGCCGGCGGCGAGATGACCGACGGCGACAAGTGGACGATCGACACGCCCGAGTTCGTCGCGGCCCTGGACTACTACGGCGGCTACTTCCAGCGCGGCGAAGCGCCGATGGGCGACGCCGACGCGACCTTCGAGAACGGCGGGACCCCGATGTTCATCTCGGGTCCCTGGATGCTCGACGTCTATCAGGAGGAGATCGACACGGGCGCCGCACCCGAGGGCTTCACCATGGACTCCGTCGGCTACACCGTTTCGCCCACCGGTCCTGGCGGCAACAACGACCAGTACATCGGCGGTGGCAACCTGGGCGTGTTCTCGGCATCCGACAACAAGGCGGCAGCATGGTCGCTGCTCTCGTGGATGGGGGAGCAGGAGCAGCAGGAGGCGTGGTACGACCTGCAGGGCGAGCTGCCCGCCAACGTCGCCGCCGGCGACTACGCGCCGATCCAGGACAACCCGGTGACGAAGACCCTCACCGAGCAGCTGCAGAACACCGTCGCCACGCCGAACTATCCCGCGTGGTCGCAGATCTCGGACCTCATCAGCAAGTACTCGGAGCAGGTCGCCCGTGGTGAGATCTCGGGCGCGGACGCCGCGAAAGAGATCCAGACGCAGGCAGACACGATCGGCTTCGGATGGTGACATCCGTTCACGCGCGGCCGGGGAAGGTCTCTTCCCTGGCCGCGCAGCGGCGCCGCTCGGCCCTCATCGCGTGGGTCTTCGTCGCGCCGTTCGTCCTGACGTTCGGGGTCTTCGGACTCATCCCGCTCGTCAGCTCGCTCGCCATGGCGTTCACCGACCTGCGGGCGCGGGACATCCGCAGCCCGTTCAACGTGAACTTCGTCGGATTCGAGAACTTCGTCGCGGTGCTCACCGACCCGTCGTTCCAGCGCGCACTGTTCAACACGCTGATGTTCGTGGTGGTGGGCGTCCCCGCCACCCTGTTCATCGCGCTCGTGCTCGCGGTGCTGCTCAACTCGGTGAGTCGCCGGGTCGCCACGTTCTTCCGCGTGGGCTACTACACGCCCGTCATCACGACGATCGTCGCGGTGGCCGTCGTGTGGCGCATCATGTACCAGAACACCGGCGTGTTCAACACGATCCTCGGCTGGGTCGGCATCACCGGGCCCAACTGGCTCAGCGATCCGAACACCGCACTGCTTGCGATCACGATCATGGCGGTCTGGCGCAACATCGGCGCGTCCATGGTGATCTTCCTGGCGGGCCTGCAGGGCATCCCCGCGGACGTCACCGAAGCCGCCTCGATCGACGGCGCCAACGCGGTCCAGAAGTTCTTCCGCATCACCATCCCGATGATGATGCCGACGATCCTGCTCAACACGATCCTGGTGACCACCGGCTACATGCAGTTCTTCGACGAGCCGTTCGTCATGACCAACGGCGGTCCGCTGGAGTCCACCACGTCGATCGCGCTGCAGGTCTACAACCAGTTCAAGTACGGGAACTACTCGGTCGGGGCCGCCGGCGCCTACGTGCTGTTCGCGCTGGTCGGCATCCTCGCGCTGATCCAGTTCCGCTTCTTCCGCCAGAGGACCTGACATGACGACGACTCTCGAAAGACCCGCCGCCACCGAGGCCGAATCCGCGCCGACGCGGGCACCGCGCAAGCCCATCCGCTGGGGGAATCTTGCCGTACTGGTCATCCTCTCGGTCGGCCTCGCCGCCACGGTCCTCCCGTTCGTCTGGATGGTGCTCGGCGCATTCAAGACCAAGGCCGAGATCATGGCGCGCCCGGTCACCTGGTGGCCGCAGCATCCCACGCTCGACAACTTCCGGGCGTGGCTCTTCGAGTTCGACATCCTCCGGCCGTTCTTCAATTCGGTGTTCCTCGCGGTCGTGACCGTCGCGACGACGCTGCTGTTCTCGTCGATGGTCGGCTGGGCGCTCGCGAAGATGAAGTTCCCCGGCAAGAACGTCATCATCGTCATCGTGCTGGCCACTCTGTTCGTGCCCGGCATCGTGACCCTGATCCCGCAGTTCGTGCTCGTCGCGAACCTGGGGATGGTCAACACGTACTGGGGGCTGATCCTGCCGGGCATGGTGGGCGCGTTCGGGGTCTTCCTGATGCGCCAGTTCATGCTCGAGATCCCGGATTCGCTCCTGGATGCGGCGCGGATCGACGGGGCGGGGGAGTTCCGCACGTTCTTCCAGATCGTGCTCCCGCTGTGCAAGGCGCCGCTGGCGACCCTCGCCATCTTCACCTTCATGGGGTCGTGGAACAGCTTCCTGTGGCCGCTGATCATCTCGCAGGACGACTCGATGTACACCCTGCCGGTCTCGCTGGCCCTCTTCTCGGCCGAGGCGGGCGGTCACGGGTCGGACTTCGGGCTGCAGATGGCGGGGTCGTTCCTCATCGTCATCCCGGTGCTCATCCTGTTCATCGCGATGCAGCGGCACTTCATCCAGGGCATCGCCCTGACGGGGATCAAGTGACCCGCGTCTCCGACATTCACACCAGACGTCCACACGGAAGGGAAACCGCATTCATGAGCAGCGTCATCGCCGCGCCCGAGGGGTTCATCTGGGGGGCGGCGACCGCCGGTCACCAGATCGAGGGCGGCAACGTCAACACCGGGCACTGGGAGAACGAGTATGCGCCGGGCACGCAGATCCCGGAGCCTTCGGGCGACGCCTGCGATTCGTACCACCGGTATCCCGAAGACATCGCGCTGCTGGCGGATGCGGGCCTCACCGCGTACCGGTTCTCCCTGGAGTGGTCGCGCATCGAACCCGAGGAAGGCGTCGTCTCGCGTGCTCAGCTCGCCCACTACCGGCGGATGATCGACACCTGCCGCGACCACGGCGTCGAGCCCATCGTGACGCTCCACCACTTCACCTTCCCGCGGTGGTGGGACCACTCGGGCGGGTGGTACGCCGAGCAGAGCACGGACAGGTTCCGGCGCTTCACCGAGGTCGCCGCGACGATCCTCCACGATGTGGACCTCGTCGTCACCATCAACGAGCCGAACATGATGGTCAACCAGAGCGAAGCGCGCATCGACACCGAGAACGGGGTGAACTTCCCCGGCCCGTCACCGTTCGTCGCCCGAGCGATCGCCGACGCGCACCACGCCTCGACGGAGGTGCTGCGCGGGGTCGGCGGCATCCGCTCGGGCTGGACCGTGGCGAACCAGGTGTTCCAGGCCGTCCCCGGGTGGGAGACGCAGCGCGACGAGTGGCAGTACTGGCGCGAGGACTTCTTCCTCGAGCAGGCGCGGGGTGACGACTTCATCGGCGTGCAGTCGTACCTCCGCACCATCATCGGACCGACCGACGACGAGTTGGGGTTCGGCCCGCAGCCGTGGCCGGAGGGCACCGAGCGCACGCTCACGGGGTGGGAGTACTACCCCGAGGCGCTCGGCGAGGCCCTTCGCCACACCCGCGAGGTCACCGGCGGCATTCCGATGATCGTCACCGAGAACGGCATGGCGACCACCGACGACGCGCGGCGCATCGATTACACGACGGGTGCGCTGGCGGGGATGGCCGCGGCGATGGCGGAAGGCTGCGACGTGCGCGGGTATCTCCACTGGTCGCTCCTCGACAACTACGAGTGGGGGTCCTTCCGACCGACTTTCGGACTGATCGCGGTGGACCGCGAGACGTTCGCCCGCAGCCCGAAGCCGAGTCTCGCGTGGTTGGGTGGGCTCGCGCAGCGCAACGAGATCCCTACGACGCCTCGGGAGAGCGGCGAAGTCGCGTAATAGACGGGCAGCGGGGCGGTCTCTTCTGTGGGGGATGCGCCGGAGCCCCGGTCCGGCACCCCGGCCGTGGGTCCCGAGCCCGCGGCTACCGGGGGCGCCGGCATTCTCGCGTCGGCCCCCCGGTCAACTCTCCCGCTGCTGTCCCGTATCCGCGACGCAGGCGCTCGGCGCACCGCTCTCGACGTGCAGCCGCAACGCCAATTCCGCCGGAAGAGGTGACACGGAGCGCTCGCGTTCCTATGGTTATGACAGCGGCGTCCGGCTGTGGGAACCGGCGCCGACAGTGCATGCGGTGAAAGGGGGGCTTGCGTGGACAACGAGGCGCGTCCAGTGGAAACTCCGGCCACGGCGTCGGCGACGGCACCGGCGCCTGCCGGCGTGACGCGCAGCACCCTGGTGTGGTTCGGACTGGGATTCGTACTGCTGTCGTTCTTCGCCGCCTTCCTGGGTTCGTGGCTCGCCCGATCAGTCGACACGTCCGAGCCGGCGCCCTCCGCGTCGGTAACTCCGGCACCCGATTACGAGGACGCCCTAGCCGAGATCCTTCCGGCGGGTTCGGCCGTGCGCGCGGGATCCGGCGTGCCGGAAGCCGGCAAAGGCCAGGAGGGGGACGTCTACATCGACATCCTCACCGCCGACGTCTACCTCTTCCAGGACGACTGGACCTTCGTCGGGAACATCCGCCAGTCCGCGGCTGAGAACCTCACCGGCGAGCAGGGGCCGGAAGGCGCGCAGGGCCCGGCGGGACCGCAGGGGGAGCAGGGCGAACAGGGCGAACAGGGCGAACAGGGCGAGCAAGGGCCGACCGGAGCGCCCGGTGCGCCGGGTACCCAGGTGACGCTGGGCACCGCCGCCCCGGACGACGCCGACTGCACCGCCGACGGCGACGTCTTCGTCGATACCGCAGCGGTGCAGTTCTACGAATGCACCGACGGTGCATGGACGCTCTTCGGTCCGACTCCGGAGCCGAGTCCGGAGCCCACGTCGTAGCGCGTCAGCGCCGCGTCGACGCGGTCACGGTGAACTTCGCGTTGCGCGCGATCTGCCGTGTCGGCCCGACCGTGCGCTCGAGCGCCGGACGGTATCGCAGCCCGGAGTTCCACACCGTCCACAGCTCGCCTCCCGGCCGCAGCACGCGAGCGGCCTCGGCGAACATCCGCGGGGCGATGCCCTCGTGCACGGCTGCGCCGGAGTGGAACGGCGGATTGAGCGCGATGAACGAACCGCTGCCGTCGGGCTGCGTGCCGAGCATGTCGTCGCGCACCACCTCGACCCGTTCCTCTACACCGTTCGCGCGTGCCGTCGCGTCGGCCGAGGCGACGGCTGCGGCCGACTGATCGGTCGCCAGCACGTGGAGATCGGGATGCCGCAGCGCGAGTGCCGTCGCGATCACCCCGGTGCCGCACGCCAAGTCGATCACGGCGCCACCCTCGGCGGTGAGACGAGGCAGAGGGTCGGTGCCGGTGACCAGCTGGTCGAGCAGGAACCTCGTGCCGATGTCGATCGTCGCGCCCGCGAAGGCACCGCCGAACGCGCACACCACGATGCCGTCGAGTGTCGCCTGGCGGGGTGCGGGGTCGCCGCCGCCGTGAGGCATGCGCGCCACGAGAACCCGGGACTTCTGCCGCGCGTGGCTGACGTCGAGCCGGCCGAAGCTCTCGCCGAGCACCTCGTTCATCGCGAGGGACATGTGCTTGATGCGCCCGCCGGCGAAGACGACGACCTCGGGTGCCGCGTGGGCGGCGATGAGATCGGCGATATCGCGCAGCGCCTCCAGTGACCGCGGCAGGCGGAGCAGCACGACGCGTGCGCCGCGCACCAGTTCGGGCGAGAGCGGCAGCGACGAGAAGGTGTCTGCGAAACCGAATCGCTCCGCGTTCGCGGCCAGCGCGCGCTCGCCGGTGAGCGGATCCTGGTGGACACGGATGCCGGTGCCGCCGTCCGCCGCCGCTCCGAGCGTGAGAGCGCCGTAGCCGTCGCCGATCACCGCGAGCCCGCCGACCCCGGCTTCGGCGCGCGCGGCCGCCGATTCATCGAGGAGCAGGCGGTCCGCAGCATCCGTCGCCACCAGGTCGGGAGCCTCCACGTCGGGCCATCGGCGCAGTCCGTCGAGTGAGAACGTCACCGTCCCACGGTAGCGGGCAGGCGATCGCGCCCGAGGGCACGGCGAATGCGCCGCGTCGCCCGGCGGCGGGCTAGCATTCAGCACATGCCGGAGCGCCCCTTCAGTCCTGTGATCTCCCTGCTCACGGTCGCGAGCGTCTGGGACGGGCACCTCGGCGCGCAACTGCGCGACCTCGGTCTGACGACCCGCAAGTACGCACTCCTCGCACACATCGAGGCGACGCCCGGCATCTCGTTCAGCGAGCTCTCGCGCCGCTCGCAGATCACGGTGCAGTCGGCGCACACCGCCGTGCAGACGCTGGTGGCGGACGGGCTCGTCGAGGACGCCACGAAGCACGCCGGATCGGCGTCGGACCTGCGTGTCACCTCGCGAGGGAGCGACGTGCTTCAGGCCGCGCAGGAGCGGCTGGCGGCGTTGGACGCCGGCCTCACGGACGCCGCTCCCGCGCTCGCGCGTGCGCTCGAAGGGCTCCACGAGGAGCCACCCCGCGCCGACGGCGAGCCGGCGGTCAGCTGACCTTCAGCCTGACTGAAGTCTTTCAGTTAGGCTGAAGGTGTGTTCCGGAACCCTCACTCCCTTTTCCGCGCCCTGGCGATCGCCGAGGCGATCTCCTGGACCCTGCTCATCGCGGGCCTGGTACTACGCGCCACCACCGGCTGGGCGCTCGGCGTCACGATCGGCGGCGGCATCCACGGATTCGTCTTCCTGTCGTACGGCGCCACGGCGATCCTCGTGGCACTGAACAACCGCTGGCGCGCGTGGCCGACCGTGGTCGCGCTCGTCAGCGCCGTCATCCCGTACGCCACCATCCCGGCCGAACTGTGGCTGCAGCGCAGCGGACGGCTGGCGGCCGCGTGGCGACTCGAGCCGACGGACGACCCGCGCGACCGCACCTGGTACGACCGGCTCATGCGGTGGTTCCTGCGGCGGCCGTGGGTGCTCGCGACGCTCATCGCCGTCGCGCTGGTCGTGCTCTTCGTCGTCCTGCTGATCGTCGGCCCGCCCGGCGGGTGAGGCGGGCGCGTCAACCGCGCTGCGGCAGCTGCTGCAGCGTCCAGGTGTTCCCATCCGGGTCGGGGAACGTCACGAAACGTCCCCACGCCTGCTCGTCGACGCCCTGCGCGTCGACGCCGAGGTCGCGGAGGTGCGCGAGCGCCTCGTCGGCGTCGGGCACGACGACCTGGATCGTGTTCTGGCGGCCGGGCTCGAGGTCTGTGCCGAACCCGGTGCCGAACGCGATCGAGCAGGCTGATCCCGGGGGCGTCATCTGCACGAACCGCAGACCGTCGAACGGTGTCTGGTCGTGATCGGCGTGGAACCCGATCCGCTCGTAGAACTCCTTCGCCCGGTCGACGTCCGTGACGGGCACGAAGATGAGCTCGATCTTCCAGTCCATGGTTCTCTCCTCTGCGATGCGGGTCCCCGGTTCCCGAGGTTACGCCGGGCGGCCGACACGACGGCGCCCTCGCTGTCGGATCCGGAACGCGGGAATACCTCGCCGCGAGACCTGTTGAACTTGACAATGCATGTATCAAGTTCAAAACTTGATGCTCGTTCACTCAAGTTTCAGGAGAGACGGAATGCCCGAAGACTTCACGCCCCAGGCCGGCGACGAGGGGAGCTCCTTCGATGAGTTCCTGGCACGCTATCTCGCGGGAGAGCGCGCGCGTGCCGAGCGATCGATCGACCTGAGCCGCTACCTCGGCGCGCGCACGCAGGAGCTGCTGCAGCGCGCCGGCAAGTACGCGCTCGAGCGCGGTCAGCGTGAGCTCGACGCCCTGCACGTGCTGCGGATCCTGGTCGGCGAAGCTCCGGCCCGGGATGCCGTGCGCCGTGTCGGCGCCGACCCCGACGCCATCTCGCGCGCCACGGAGGAGCGGCTGCCCGCCGCCTCGGCCCCGGCCGACGTCGACGGCGCCGTCGTGACGGCATCGGTCCAGCGCGCGCTGTTCCACGCCTTCCAGGTCGCCCGTTCGTCGGGCTCGACGTACGTCGACCCCGAGCACCTGTTCTTCGCGCTCGTGCTGGCGCAGGACACGCCTGCCGGCCAGGTGCTGGCGCGCGCCGGCGTGACCGCCGAGGCGCTCATGCAGGGCGCGCGCGAGACCGTGACGCCGGACGGTGCTGCCGAGGGGGAGGCGAGGACGGATGCCGCGGCATCCGACACCCCCATGCTCGACGCCTACGGCACCGACCTGACCGCACGCGCCGTGGCCGGCGAACTCGATCCTGTGATCGGACGGGCCGACGAGATCGAGCAGACCATCGAGATCCTGAGCCGTCGCACCAAGAACAACCCGGTGCTCGTCGGCGAGGCCGGCGTCGGCAAGACGGCGATCGTCGAGGGGCTCGCGCAGGCGATCATCGACGGCGGCGTGCCCGAGCAGCTGCTCGGCAAGCGCGTGGTGGCCCTCGACCTGCCCGCCATGCTGGCGGGGACCCGCTACCGCGGCGACTTCGAGGAGCGCCTGACCAAGACGATGGACGAGATCGCCGCCCACAAGGGCGAGCTCATCGTGTTCATCGACGAGGTGCACACGGTCGTGGGCGCCGGTGGCGCCGGTGACGGCGGCATGGACGCCGGCAACATCCTCAAGCCGCGCCTCGCACGCGGCGAGCTGCACCTCGTCGGCGCGACCACGCTCAAGGAGTACCGCGTCGTCGAGAAGGACCCCGCGCTCGAGCGCCGGTTCCAGCCGGTGCGCGTGGGCGAGCCTTCCGTCGAGGACGCCGTGCTCATCCTGCGTGGCCTGAAGCCCGCGTACGAGGAGCACCACGGCATCGTGTACACCGATGACGCGCTCCGTGCCGCGGTCGAGCTCAGCGATCGCTACCTGACCGAGCGCGTACTGCCCGACAAGGCCATCGACCTCATCGACCAGGCCGGTGCCCGCCTGCGCCTGCGCCTCGGCGCGGCCGTCGACGTGAGCGGCCTCATCGAGCGTCTGGCGACGCTCGAGGCCGACAAGAACGCCGCGGTGTCGGCCGAGCACTACGAGGAGGCGTCGCGGATCCGCGACCAGATCTCCGAGGTGCAGGCCAAGCTCGACGAGGCCACCAGCTCGGGCGCCGCTGCCGCGCCCATCGACGCGATCGTCGGCGAGCCCGAGATCGCGGCCGTCATCAGCCGGGCCACCGGCATCCCGGTCAACCGCCTCACCGAGACCGAGCGCGAGCGGCTGGCGTCCCTCGAGGACGAGCTGCACGGCCGTGTGATCGGGCAGGACGACGCGGTCGTCGCGGTCGCGAAGGCCGTGCGCCGCAACCGCACGGGCATGGGCGATGCGCGCCGGCCGGTGGGGTCGTTCCTCTTCCTCGGCCCGACCGGTGTCGGAAAGACCGAGCTGGCCAAGGCGCTCGCCGCGAGCCTGTTCGACGACGACACCGCCGTGATCCGCTTCGACATGAGCGAGTTCGGCGAGCGGCACACGGTGTCGCGTCTGGTCGGCGCCCCTCCGGGATACGTCGGCTACGACGAGGCGGGCCAGCTCACCGAGCGCGTGCGGCGCAACCCCTACTCGATCGTGCTGTTCGACGAGATCGAGAAGGCGCACCCCGACGTGTTCAACCTGCTGCTGCAGGTGCTCGACGACGGCCGCCTGACCGACGGGCAGGGTCGCACTGTCGACTTCCGCAACACCGTGATCGTCATGACCTCGAACCTCGGCTCGGAGTTCCTCGCCTCGCGCGGCGGTGCCATCGGCTTCCTGCCCGACGGGGGAGGGGCGACCGGTTTCGGTTCGGAGAAGGACCTGCGGGATCGCGTGTTCGGCAAGCTCCGCGAGGCGATGCGGCCCGAGTTCCTCAACCGCATCGACGAGATCGTGCTCTTCCGCAAGCTCGACAAGCCGCAGCTCGAGCGCATCGTGCGACTGCTCCTCGGCGCGTCCGAGGCCCGGCTGGCCAAGCGCGAGGTGGACTTCGTCGTCACCGACGGCGCCGTCGCCTGGCTCGCCGAGCACGGGTACGAGCCCGAGTACGGGGCCCGGCCGCTGCGTCGCCTGATCCAGCGCGAGGTGGACGACCGCATCGCGGACCTTTTCGTGACCGGTGCGCTGGTCGACGGCGGTGCCGTGACGGTGGACGCCGTGGGCGACGAGCTGTCGGTGGCCGCCGGGGCGTCGTTCCCTCTCGCCGCGTGAGCTGATCACACCCTCCACGAGAGGCGCCGTGCCTGCGGGCCGGCGCCTCTCGTCGTCGAGCGCGACGGCTGCGGTGCCGCGTCAGGCTCGCAGCATCCGTTTCAGCGTGATGGCATTGCGCACCGCGTTGCCCTCGCCGTCGTTGTTGAAGTATGCGTGCACCTCGTGTCCGGCGCCCTCCCATTCGCGGATGCGCTCGGCCCACCAGGCGAGGTCGTCGTCGGAGTACGAGCCGCCGT
Source organism: Microbacterium sp. ZW T2_14 (assembly GCF_044987405.1). Classification (NCBI taxonomy): domain Bacteria; kingdom Bacillati; phylum Actinomycetota; class Actinomycetes; order Micrococcales; family Microbacteriaceae; genus Microbacterium; species Microbacterium sp. ZW T2_14. The sequence continues at coordinate 41,135 of NZ_JBJDRK010000041.1, forward strand.
AGAGGTGCTCGGGGTCGGGACCGTGCAGTCGCACGTAGACGAGGGGAGCGGTCGCGCGCAGCACGCAGGGCAGCCGGGCCCCGCTCATGACGCAGTAGGCCGCGCCGTGGCGCTCGAGCATCGCGAACACGGCGTCATCCACCCACGAAGGATGCCGGAACTCGATCGCCGGCCGCGTCCATTCCGGCAGCGCCGCGAGGAAGTGCTCCAGGCGCGCGTCGTCGCGCTCCATCCCCGGGTGCAGCTGGACGATGAGCGGCCCCCGCCGCCCGCGGAGCTCGTGGAGCCCGCGGGTGACACGCGAGATCCAGACCTCCGGCTCGCGGAGCCGCCGTGCGTGGGTCAGTCCGCGAGGGGCCTTGACCGCCATCTCGAAGCCCTCCGGGAGCCGATCACGCCACGCGGCGAATCTCGCGTCGGCCGGCCACCGGTAGAAGCTGCCGTTGAGCTCGACCGCATCGAACTCGGCGGTGTACTCCGAGAGCCACTGGCTCTGGGGCCGGTGGTAGAGCACACCCCGCCAATGCGGGTAGACCCAGCCCGACGTCCCGATGCGCGCCATTCCTCCAGCCTGCGGCGCACGGGCGGCGTGCGGGACGGGGTTGCATCGGCGGGCGCGCCGCGATAGCCGGCCGTGGCCGTGGCGCTGGCGGCGGGGTCGCGGTGTCGACGTGCGCCAGTCGGCGACCGCTGACAGAGTGGGGGACATGACCCGCATCGGTGCGATCTTCAACCCCTACACCCACGCTCCTGACGAGTTCCGCGACGCGGTGCTCGCTGCCGAGTCGTCCGGCCTGCCGGAACTGTGGATCTGGGAGGACTGCTTCCGGCAGTCCGCGTTCGCGACGGTCGGTGCGGCGCTCGCCTGGACGGAGGCCCTCCGGATCGGGATCGGCATCGCGCCCATGCCGCTGCGCAACGTCGCGGCGACCGCCATGGAGCTCGCCACGGTGGAGCGACTCTTCCCGGGGAGGCTCCTGCCGGGCGTCGGGCACGGGGTGCTGGACTGGATGGGCGAGGTCGGCGCTCGGGTCGCGTCGCCTCTGACGCTGATGCGCGAGTACGTGCCGGCGCTGCGGAGCCTGCTGGCCGGCGACGAGGTCACGGCGGCGGGGCGGTACGTCACGCTCGAGGGCGTGCGCCTCGACTACGCACCACCCACGCCTCCGCTCGTCTATGCGGCGGCCGAGGGTCCCAAGACACTCCGGCTGAGCGGCGAGGTGGCCGACGGCACGGTGCTCGACAGCGGCCACACGGCGGAGGAGTACGCGATCGCGACGGCATCGATCCGCGAGGCGCGCGAACTCGCCGGCCGCGGCGGCGATCACGACGTGGTCGCCTACGTCGTGACGGCGTTCGGCGCGGATGCCGAGGCCCGCGCGATCGCGGATGTCGGCGACAAGCCCGACCCGGACCAGCGCGCGCTGTGGGGCGACCCCGCCCAGGTCGCCGCCGGCGCGCGGCGGTTCTTCGATGCCGGTGTGGACGACCTCGTGCTGCTGCCCTCCTCGCGCGGCGACATCGCCGAGTTCTACCGGGCGGCCGCCGAGGTCGCCCGCCTGGTCGGACGGGACGCCGCATGACCGCGCAGCTGTCACTCGGGATCGCTGCGGCGGCCGGCCACGAGCTCGCCCGGCGGGTCGCGCCCGCTGCAGAGGCGGCCGGCTTCCACGGCCTCTGGGTGAACGACACTCCGGGTCAGGACGCGCTCGCCGTTCTCGCCGCCGCGGCAGCCGTCACCGAGCGCCTCGTGCTCGCGACCGGCGTGCTCCCCGTCGACCGGCGCACACCCGACGAGATCGCGGCCGAAGCGTCCGGTCTGCCCGCCGGCCGGCTGGTGCTCGGCATCGGGTCGGGACAGGTGCGCACCGGTGCGGTGGAGCTGGTGACGGATGCCGCGACCGCGCTGCGTCGGCGCACCGGCGCCCGCGTCGTGGTCGGCGCGCTCGGCCCGCGGATGCGGCGCGCCGGGGCCACGGCATCCGACGGACTCCTCCTGAGCTGGCTGACGCCCGACGTCGCCGCGGAACAAGCTGCCCAGGCGCACGCGATCGCGCCTTCGGCTCACGTCGCGCTGTACGTGCGCACCGCCGCGGACGCCGCTGGGGTCGCCCCGCTCGACGAGGAAGCGGCTCGCTACGCGGGATACCCGGCGTACGCCGCCAACTTCGCCCGCCTCGGCCTGGACGTCGCCGACACCGTGATCCGTCCGGCCGATCTCGGGGGCCGGATCGCCGCCTACCGCGCCGGCGTCGACGAGGTCGTCCTGCGGGCGATCACGCCGACGGGCAGTGCGGAGGACCACCTGCGGTTCATCGACGCCGTCGCGAGGGCTACCGCATGATGCGGATCGTCGGTCGCTGGGCCCTCGCGGCACTCCTCGTCGTGGCGGGCGCCTCGCATCTGACCTGGGGCCGCCGCGGCTACCGCATCGTCGTGCCGGATTGGGCGACCCGGCTGCTCCACACGGACAAAGACGCGATCGTGCTCGCCTCGGGCGTCGTCGAGCTGATGCTCGGCGGGGCGCTCGTGGCGCTCCCCGCCGAACAGCGCCGCATCGGCTGGGGCGTGGCGGCGTTCTTCGTGGCGGTCTTCCCCGGCAACGTCCACCAGTGGCGCACCGGTCGTCCGGCTCCGATGCTCGCAACCGACCGGGCGCGCTTCGTCCGGCTGCTGCTGCAGCCGCTGCTCGTGGCGTGGGCGCTCTGGAGCACCGCCGCCCCGGCGGGACGACGCGGATGAGCCGACCGCTCGCCGTCATCGGGGGAGCGTCGGGGTTCGTGGGCCGCGCGCTCGTGCGCGCGTTCACCGACGACGGCTACGACGTGCGCACCATCGGCCGCGCGGACGCCGATGCGCAGTGGACCGACGCCGACGACATCCTCACCCTCGTCGACGGTGCCGCGGTCGTGGTCAACCTCGCGGGCAGATCGGTGAACTGCCGGTACACCGACGCGAACCGCGACGAGATCCTGAGCTCACGCGTCGAGACGACTCGGGTGCTGCATCGTGCCATCGCCGCGGCAGCGACGCCTCCGCCGCTGTGGCTCAACGCCAGCACGGCGACGATCTACCGCTACGCGCTCGACCGGCCTCAGACCGAGCGCGACGGCGAACTCGGCGCCGGCTTCTCGGTCGACGTCGCGCGCGCGTGGGAGGACGAATTCTTCGCGGGCGACCTCCCGTCCACACGGCGCGTCGCGCTGCGCATGGCGATCGTCCTGGGCGACGGCCCCGCCACGCGCACGCTGGTGCGGCTGGCGCGCCTCGGGCTCGGCGGAACCCAGTACGACGGCTGGTGGTTCCCGCATCGGCGCTATCGCGGAATCGGCCCGCATCCCACGGGCGACGGCCGCCCGCCCTGGCACCGATCCGGCGGCCGGCAGCGATTCAGCTGGATCCACCTCGACGACGTCGTCGGAGCGGTGCGATTCGTGCGAGACGACCCCGGAATGTCCGGGCCGGTGAACCTCGCGGCGCCGGGCACCTCCGACAACCGCGAGCTCATGGCGACGCTCCGCCGTCTCGTCGGCGCCCCGATCGGTCTGCCCGCCTGGCGCTTCATGCTCGAACCCGCGATGTGGGCGCTGCGCACCGAGCCGGAGCTCGTGCTCAAGAGCAGATGGGCCATTCCCGAGGCGCTGACAGCGGCGGGCTACGTGTTCGCGTACCCCCAGCTGGAGCCGGCTCTGGATGACGTCGTCGCAGCGCTCGGCCGGCGGCCGAGCTGAGACCGCGCAGCGCCACCGTGTCGGGGCCGGATGGGAGAATGCGGGCATGCTGCTCCACGAGCTCGTGACGGCGACGGATGCCGTGGCCTCGACGACATCGCGACTGGCCAAGGTCGCCGCCCTGTCGGACGCCCTGCGCCTGCTCGATCCCGACGAGATCGGTCCGGCGATCGGTTTCCTGACCGCCAGCCCTCGGCAGGGTCGCCTCGGCGTCGGGTGGCGGAGCCTCTCGAACCTCACCGTGACGCACGCCGACGCACCGACGCTCACCGTCGGCGATGTCGATGCGGCGCTCGATCGCCTCGCGGGGGCGGAGGGCACGGGGTCGGTGGCCGCCCGCGGCGCGGCGCTCGAGACGCTCGCCCGGTCGGCGACGGCGG
>NZ_JBJDRK010000042.1:0-42841 GCF_044987405.1 Microbacterium sp. ZW T2_14
GTGCTGCCCGTCGAGGCGCCGCTCGGTGCGCGGGCGCGCGCCTGGTTCGACGGCGTGCTCGCCGGCGCCTACTCGCGAACCACGGTCGCAGGCGGGATGCCGACGGCCGGCGCCCAGGACGAGGTCGTGGTGCTGTGGGGCTCGCAGACCGGCAACGCCGAGGAGTTCGCCGCGGCGGCGACCGAGGCACTCGGCGCCCGCGGCATCCCCGCACGCGCCCGCAGCATGGCCGAGCTGCGCGCGTCGGATCTGACTGCCGTGCGCCGGCTGCTCGTCGTCACGTCGACGTTCGGTGACGGCGGTCCGCCCGACAACGCGGCGGCGCTGTGGCACGAGCTCAATGCCGACGGCGCACCCGCGCTGTCGGGTCTGCGCTACGCGGTGCTCGCGCTCGGTGATTCCAACTACGACGACTTCTGCGGCCACGGGCGCAGGCTCGATGCGAGGCTCGGTGAGCTCGGCGCGACGGCGCTCCTCGAGCGCGTCGACCTCGAGCCCGATGCCGAGGAGCCCCGGGCGGCCTGGCTCACCCAGATCCTCGAGACTCTGGTGGCGGAGGGTGCGGGCGCCGGGTCGCTCGCTCCCGGGGGAGCAGCAGCCGGGCTCCAGGCGCCCCCCGCCCGCCGATTCTTCAGCCGCTCGAACCCGGTGGGCGCGACGCTCGTCCGCAACGACCTGCTCAGCGGCCCGGGTTCGCAGAAGGAGGTGCGCCGCATCGCGTTCGACCTCTCCGACACGGGCGCGCGATACGAGGCGGGCGATTCCCTGGGAGTGGTCTGCGCCAACGCGCCGGGTGTCGTCGCGGAGTGGCTCGAGGCCACCGGGATCGTGCCGCACACGATCGTGGAGCTCGACGGCCAGGAGCGCACGTTCGTCGACGCCCTCCGCACCCGGCTCGACATCACCAAGACACCGCTCGACCTCGTCCGCTTCATCGCGGAGCGCAGCGGCGACGGCACGCTGTCAGCTCTGCTCCGGCGAGAGAACAAGGGCCGCCTCGAGCAGTTCCTGTGGAGCCAGCAGGCGGTGGACCTCGTCCGCGATTTCCCGGTCGCCGCCACCGCCGCCGACTGGGTCGGCGTGCTGAAGCGCCTGCAGCCGCGCCAGTACTCGATCTCCTCCAGCCCCAAGAGCGACCCCGACACCGTGGAGCTGACGGTCTCGGTGGTGCGCTTCGAGACGGAGTCCGGCCGGGCGCGTGGCGGCGTGTGCTCGACGTTCCTCGCTGACGGCGACGCCGCCTCGGCCCCGGTCTACCTGCAGCGATCACCCGCCTTCCGGCCGCCCGCCGCGGGGGATACGCCGATGATCATGATCGGCCCGGGGACCGGCATCGCGCCGTTCCGCGGTTTCCTGCACGATCGCCGGGCGGACGGCCATACCGGCCGCAACTGGCTCTTCTTCGGCGAGCAGCACGCCGCGACGGACTTCTACTACCGCGAGGAGCTGGAGGAGATGCGCGAGGACGGCTTCCTCACGCGGCTCGACCTCGCCTTCTCGCGCGACCAGCGGCAGAAGGTCTACGTGCAGGACCGCATGATCGAGCACGGTGCGCGGCTGTGGCGCTGGCTCGAGGAGGGCGCCCACGTCTACGTGTGCGGCGACGCGACCCGCATGGCGAAGGACGTCGACGCGACGCTCGTCGCCATCGCGCAGCAGCACGGCAAGCTCTCGGAGGAGGCCGCGTCGGAGTACACGCGCACGCTGGCCGCCGAGGAGCGCTACGTCCGCGACGTGTACTGACCCCCGGTCCGCCGCCCCGCCGCGAGGAATCGCGAAAGGCGGGATCTCCGCGCGCTGTGACGTGCGGAGAAGTGCCCTTTCGCGGTTCCGTGGGCGCCGAGAACTGCCCTCCCGCGAGTCCCGGGAGGACGCATGAAAGAACGGGATGCCTCGGGGTGAGGCATCCCGTTCTGTCAGGTCTCTGCGTCAGATGCGCTGGCCGGCGAGCGACGTGCGCGGGATCACGTAGACCACGACGGTGATGATCATCAGCGCGACGTACGCGCCGACGAAGCCGTAGAACGCGGCGGTGTACCCGCCGGTCGCCAGCTGGGAGGCGTTGAGCACCTGCGGGATGAGGAAGCCGCCGTACGCGCCGATGGCGGAGATGAGGCCCAGGGCCGCGGCGGCCCTGCGCTGCAGCATGACGCCCTCGGGCGTGCCGGGGAGTGCATGCCTGGCCAGGCCGCGAGCCGCGAAGATGCTCGGGATCATCCGGTATGTCGACCCGTTGCCCACACCTGTCGCGGCGAAGAGGATGAGGAAGCAGCCCAGGAAGACCCAGAAGTTCTGCATCGGCATGGTCCAGATGAGGGACAGCGCGCCGAGCGCCATGACCGAGAACGCGCCGACCGTGACGCGGGCACCGCCGATCCGGTCGGCGAGTCTTCCGCCGAACGGACGGGCGAGCGAGCCGACGAGGGCGCCGAGGAAGGCCAGCGTCAGCGACGCCGACCCGATCTGGAACGACGAGTACTCGGGGAACTGGTCGGCGATGAGCTTCGGGAAGACGCTCGCGAAGCCGATGAACGATCCGAACGTGCCGATGTAGAGCAGGGCCATGAGCCACAGGTGCGGCTCGCGCAGGGCACCGGCAGCACCGGCGAAATCGGCCTTGGCAGACGACAGGTTGTCCATGTAGCGCCATGCGCCCCACATGGCGACGAGGATGAGCGGGATCCACATCCATCCCGCGAGCGAGATGTTGATGGTGGCAGCGGCTCCGATGGTGACGACGATCGGCACGGCGAACTGCGCCACAGCCGTGCCGAGGTTGCCGCCGGCGGCGTTGAGGCCGAGTGCCCACCCCTTCTCCTTCTGCGGGAAGAAGTACGTGATGTTGGCCATCGAGCTCGCGAAGTTGCCGCCGCCGACACCGCCGAGCGCGGCGACCAGGAGCAGCACGCCGAAGGGCGTCTCGGGGTTCGCGACGACGAAGCCGAGCAGGGTGGCCGGGATGAGCAGCAGACCCGCCGACACGATGGTCCAGTTGCGCCCGCCGAAGATCGCCACCATGAAGGTGTAGGGGAAGCGGAGCGTCGCCCCGACGAGGCTCGGCAGCGAGATCAGCCAGAACAGCTCAGAGCTCGACAGCGTGAAGCCCGCGGCCGGGAGCATCACGACGACGATGCTCCACAGCTGCCAGATGATGAAGCCGAGGAACTCGGCGAAGATCGACCATCCGAGGTTGCGGCGGGCGATGCTGCGGCCCTGCGACTCCCAGAAGGCTCCGTTCTCCGGGTTCCAGCCGTCGATCCAGCGCCCGGGGCGATGCGCGAGGGTGACCGGCGCGTCGGCCGGCGAGATGGTGCGGGGCGATGCTGCGGTATCCGTCGTCGACGGCGAATCGGTCGTGGTCATGGCGCCTCCCTGAGGGTGAGCAAACACGTGGGGGTGAGTGTGTCCCCCACGTTAGGAACGCGGTGTTTCCGCCCGTCAGCCCGCGCGGTTACTTCTCGATCACTTCTGCGTCACCGCACACCCCCTGCCGAGGTGGATGCGCCGTCACACATCGGAAACACGGCGGCCTCCTAGACTCGGAGGCATGCGCGTCGACATCGTCACGATCTTCCCGACGTTCTTCGACGTGCTCGGCGTCTCGCTCATCGGCAAGGCCCGTGACCGCGGCATCCTCGACATGCACGTCCACGATCTGCGCGACTGGACGCACGATCGTCACCGCACCGTCGACGACACCCCCTACGGCGGCGGCGCGGGCATGGTGATGAAGCCGGAGCCGTGGGGCGAGGCGCTCGACGAACTGCTGAGCGAGGACGCCGTGCTGCTGGTGCCCTCACCCGCCGGCGAGCTGTTCACGCAGCCGATGGCGCGGGAGCTGGCGGAGGAGAAGCACCTCGTCTTCGCGTGCGGACGCTACGAGGGCATCGACCAGCGCGTCGTCGACCACTACGCCGCGCGCGGTCGCGTGCGGCTCGTGAGCCTGGGGGACTACGTGCTGAACGGCGGCGAGGTGGCCGCCATGGCGGTCATCGAGGCGGTGTCGCGCCTCATCCCCGGCGTCGTCGGAAACCCCGAGAGCCTCGTGGAGGAGTCGCACGAGCTGGGTCTGCTCGAGTACCCCAGCTACACGAAGCCTGCCGAATGGCGGGGCATGGAGGTTCCTCCGGTGCTGCTGAGCGGCAACCACGGAGCGATCGCCGCGTGGCGGCGCGAGCAGAGCCTCGAGCGCACCCGGACGCACCGCCCCGACCTGCTGCAGGAGCCCGCACCGGAATCGGCGCCCTGACGAGATCGCCGACGCCGCTCAGGCGGGTTCGATGACGTTGAGCCGGTAGCCGCGCTTGACGACCGTCTTCACCAGGTCGGGCACGGCCAGCGCCTCGCGCAGCCGTGCGACGGCCATCTCGACCGCATGCGTATTCTCTCCCGACCGGGGGAGCGCCGCCTGCAGCCGCGGACGTGAGACCACGCCGCCCCGCGCATCGAACAGGGCCGCGACGATGTCGGTGGCGCTGCGCGAGAGCGGGATATGCCGTCCGTCCAGGACGATCCCGCCGCTGCGCAGCTCGAGCCTGCCTGCGGATGTGGGAAGGGATGCCGCGCCGCCGCCGCCGAAATGCGTCACGACGGCTCGGACGAGAGAGCCGAGGCGGCCGCGCTCGGCGATCAGTGGGTGAAGCCCCGCATCCTGCAGCGGGCCTGCGGTGATCGGTCCGACGGCGGCCATGAGCACGCGCCGCTCGGTCTCGCGCTCGACGATCGCCTCGAGCACGCCTTCGTTCCGGGCAGCGGTGATCCACTCGGCGGCGCCGGGTGCGGAGGTGAAGAGCACGGCGTCGACCTCGCCCGCCGCGGCCGCGACGACCGAGCGCGAGACCGCCGCGGGATCCGGCGGCGGACCCCAGCGGTAGACGGTGAGGCTCACCACGTCGGCACCGGCACGCGTGAACAGTTCGTCGAGGCCGTCGGCGCCGGAGCCGTGGTGCTGCACGGCGACCCGCCTGCCGGCGACGCCCTCCGCGAGGAGGAACTCGCCGAGTTCGACGGACGTCTCGGACTCCGCCACCCAGTCGGCGGTCAGACCAGCCTGCTGGATCGCGCCGCGGGCCTTGGGGCCGCGGGCGACGAGCTGCGCACGGGCGAGCGCGGCGTGCAGATCGTCGAGGAGCCCTGCCTCGTCGGCCGCCTCCATCCATCCGCGAAATCCCACACCCGTCGTGGCGACCACGACGTCGGGTTGACGCGCGATGAGCTCGCGCGTGGCTGCGATCAGCGCGTCGTCGTCGATGTGCGGCACGATCGTGAGCGCCGGCGCGTGGCGGACCTGCGCGCCGTGGCGTTCGAGGGCCGCGGCCAGCTCGGACGAGCGACGGTCGACGGCGATGACGATCGTGCAGCCGTCGAGTGCGGCCGACAGGGTGGGGCGGGTGGTGGAGCTCAAAGGACGGTGTCACCTGCCAGCTGGTGTTCGGGCTGCAGCAGCCCGGCACGGGCGACGTCGCCCACGACGATGACGGCGGGGGTTCGCACACCGGCACGTCCGGCATCCAACACCACCGTGCCCAGCGTACTGCGCGTCGTCCGCTGATCGCGGTGGTGTCCGCGCTCGACGATCGCCACCGGGCGGTCGGCGGGCACGCCGGCGTGCAGCGCATCGGAGACGATGCGAGGCAGTGCGCCGACGCCCATCAGGATCACGGTCGTCACACTGTCGTCACGGAGCGCCGCCAGCGTCGCCTCGGTGACCTCGGAGGGGCCGTTGACGATGTGGACGGCGCCGGCGACACCGCGATGGGTCACCGGGATGCCGGCGGCCTGGGGCACCGCGATGGCGCTCGAGATTCCCGGGACCACGTCGACGGGGATGCCGGCAGCCAGGCAGGCGGCGACCTCTTCGCCGCCGCGGCCGAAGACGAACGGATCGCCGCCCTTGAGGCGCACGACGCGCTTGCCGTCGCGTGCCCGGGCGACGAGGAGGTCGTTGATCTCCTCCTGCGGCACCGGGTGGTGTCCGGGATGCTTGCCCACGTCGATGACCTCGACGTCCGGCCCGATGTGGTCGCGGATGTCGGTCGGCCCCAGCCGGTCCATCACGACGACCTCCGCGCGCTGGAGCAGTCGCCAGGCGCGCAGGGTGAGCAGGTCGATCGGACCGGGACCGCCGCCGATGAGGTCGACGCGTCCCACGGCGTCCTTCATCCGCCCGGTCATCGCTCGCCCTCCCAGCGGACCAGGACATGTCCGTCATCCACCGCGACCGGCCAGACGTGCAGGCTCTTCGGCTCCTTGCCCTGGGTGTCGAGGCACGCGCCCGTCCGCAGGTCGAAGACCTGCTTGTACATCGGAGACGCGACCGTGGGCACGTCCTGCCGGGTTCCGACGATGCCGCGCGAGATGACGTGGGCGTGGCTGTACGGGTCCAGGTTCGACACCGCGTGCACGCGCCCGCCCGACCCGTCCGGTGCGTGGAGCAGGAAGAGTGCGATCTGCGTGCCGCCCAAGAGGGCTGCGCGGCCGCGCTCCACCTCGAGGTCGTCGAGGGCGCACACGCGCACCCAGCCGTCGGGAGCGGTGTACTCGGCCGTCTGCGGGTCGACGAGCGTCATCGGCGCACCTCCAGGGTCGTTCCGGCGATGAGCACGCGCGAATCGGCGCGCTCGTCCTCGGTCGCGGGTCGGGGCTGTCCCCGCTCGGCCGTGTAGGCGAGCGAGGGGTCGGGAGTCGTCGGCGCGTTCACGAAGGACGCGAACCGGCGCAACTTCTCGGGATCCTCGAGCGTGGCCTTCCACTCGTCCTCGTAGGACTCCACGTGCGCGGCCATCGCGGCGTCGAGGTCGGCGCAGATGCCCAGGCTGTCGTCGAAGATCACCGCACGGAGCCCGTCGATGCCGCCGTCCAGATCCTCGAACCACGGCGCCGTCCGCTGGAGGCGGTCGGCGGTGAAGATGTAGTACATCAGGAAGCGGTCGATCGCGGTCAGGAGCCCTTCGTCGCTGAGGCCTTCGGCCAGCAGCACCGCGTGGCGCGGCGTGAAGCCGCCGTTGCCGCCGACGTACATGTTCCAGCCGGCCTCGGTGGCGATGACCCCGACGTCCTTGCCGCGCGCCTCGGCGCACTCCCGTGCGCAGCCCGAGACACCGAGCTTGATCTTGTGGGGCGAACGCAGGCCGCGGTAGCGCAGCTCGAGCTGCACGGCCATGCCGACGGAGTCCTGCACGCCGTACCGGCACCACGTGGATCCGACGCACGACTTCACCGTGCGCAGCGACTTGCCGTAGGCATGACCGGACTCGAACCCGGCCTCGACGAGGCGCTGCCAGATGTCCGGCAGCTGCTCGAGGCGCGCGCCGAACATGTCGATGCGCTGCCCGCCGGTGATCTTCGTGTACAGACCGAAGTCCTGCGCGACCTGGCCGATCACGACGAGTCCCTCGGGGGTGATCTCACCGCCCGGGATGCGGGGGACCACCGAGTAGCTGCCGTCCTTCTGCAGGTTCGCCATCACGTGGTCGTTGGTGTCCTGCAGCGTCGCGTTCTCGCCGTCGAGGACGTGCCCGCGCACGAGCGTCGAGAGGATGCTCGCGAGGGCCGGCTTGCAGATATCGCAGCCGCGGCCGGTGCCGAAGCGCTCGATCACGGCGCTGAAGGTGGTCAACCCCGACACGCGGACGGCGTCGAACAGCTGACGGCGCGACATGTCGAAGTGCTCGCAGATCGCGTTGCTCAGCGCCGCGCCGGTCTTCGCGAGCTCGGTGCCGACGATCTTCTTGACCATCATCACGCACGAGCCGCAGGCCGCTCCCGCCTTCGTGCACGCCTTGACGCCGGCGACGTCGGTGCAGCCCTCGTCATGGACCGCACCGCGGATGCGGCCGGCCGTGACGCTGTTGCACGAGCACACGAGCGCGTCGTCGGGAAGGTCGCCGGTCGGCGCCGCGACACCGCCCTCGGGCATGAGGTAGGCGGCCGGATCGCCGCCGAGCGCACCGCCGACGAGGGGCCGCAGCGAGCCGTACGCCGAGGCGTCGCCGACGAGGATGCCGCCGAGCAGCGTCTTGGCGTCGTCCGACAGCACGAGCTTCTTGTAGACCCCGGCCACCGGGTCGGCGTAGGTGACGTCGAGGGCGCCGGGGGTCTCGGCGAAGGCGTCGCCGAAGCTCGCCACATCGACACCCGACAGCTTGAGCTTCGTCGACAGGTCGTAGCCGGGAAAGGATGCCTCGCCGCCGAGGAGTCTCGTCGCCGCGACCTCCGCCATCGCATAGCCCGGTGCGACAAGTCCGACGCACATGCCGTCGTAGTTGGCGACCTCGCCGATCGCGAGCACGCGCGGGTCGGAGGTCTGACACCCGTCGTCGATCAGCACACCGCCGCGTTCGTGCACGTCGAGGCCCGCGCCGCGCGCCAGTTCGTCGCGCGGACGCACGCCCACCGTGAACACGACCACGTCGGTGCGGGCGTAGGAGCCGTCCCGGAACTCGAGGCCGGTGACCTGGCCCGTCCTGTCGGGGTCCAGTCGGGTGGTCACCGTCTGGGTCTTGACGGCGATACCGCGCGCTTCGATCAGCCGACGCAGCGCGTTGCCGCCGGCCAGATCGAGCTGGGCCGACATCAGACGGTCGGAGGACTGCACCACGGTGCAGGCGACGTCGAGCCCCTGCAGGGCACCGGCGGCTTCGAGGCCCAGCAGACCGCCGCCGATCACGGTGCCCACGAGCGGTCGGCCGAGCTCTGCGGAACGCCGCTGCACGAACTCCTCGAGCTTCTCGACGTCGTCGAGCGTGCGGTAGACGAAGCATCCCTCCAGGCCGAATCCGTCGACCGCGAGCCGCGCGGCGTAGGAGCCGGTCGCGAGCACGAGCCTGTCGTAGGCGACACTCGTGCCGCTGCGCGTGGTCACGCGGCGCGCCGAGCGATCGATGCGGGTCACGGCGTCGCCGCGGAGGAAGCGCACGCGGCTGTCTTCGAGGACGGTGCGCTCGAGCTCGAGATCCTCGGCCGACGCGCCCGCGAAGAAGCCCGTCAGGCCCACGCGGTCGTACGGATGACGCTGCTCCTCGCCGATCAGCGTGATGTGCCACTGCTCGCCGGCCCTGCTCAGCAGGCTCTCGACGAATCGGTGCGCGACCATGCCCGCACCGACGACCACCACGTGGGTGCCGAGGGCAGGGGTGTCGCTCATGTCGTCACCGTACGCGGCGGATGTTGCAGCAGCGTCAGCGTCATGTTTCCGGCTTTCGACACGGTCCCGGTGCGCCATGGCTCCTCCTCGTGGGGCGTAGGTCTCGGTGATGCTGACGCTACGAGCGTGGTGTTTCACCGCCTGACCGCCCGCCGTTACCCCGAGCGAACGTTTCTCTCACAGCCCGTGTGCCAGGGGTGTGAGAACGACGTGCCGGGACGCGCATACCGCGCCTGCGCGGCTGGGCGCCACCCCGACTGCGCGTTCGGCCGCGCCCGCTAGGGTGAAGGCCCCGCCGAAATGGAGGTCGCATGCAGATCTGGCCAGGTTCCCCGTACCCGCTCGGGGCGACGTTCGACGGCAGCGGCACCAACTTCGCACTCTTCAGCGAAGGAGCCGACCGCGTCGAACTGTGCCTCTTCGACGACGACGGCACGGAGACCCGTGTCGAGCTCGTCGACGTCGACGCCTTCGTCCATCACGGCTATCTGCCGTCGATCCAGCCCGGACAGCGGTACGGCTATCGGGTCCACGGCGAGTACGATCCCGCCACGGGCAAGCGGTTCAATGCGAACAAGCTCCTGCTCGACCCGTACGCCAAGGCGGTGGACGGCCAGGTGCGCTGGGGGCAGGCCGTGTTCGGCTACGACTTCGGCGATCCCGACTCACGCAACGACGACGACTCCGCCTCGCACCAGATGATGGGCGTCGTCGTCAATCCGTACTTCGACTGGAGCGGCGACCGGCAGCCGAAGACGCCGTACGCGGAGTCGTTCATATACGAGGCGCACGTGCGGGGGCTCACGAAGCTGCACCCCGCGATCCCCGAGGAGATCCGCGGCACCTACAGCGCGATCGCGCATCCCGCGATCATCGAGCACCTCGAGAAGCTCGGCGTGACCGCGATCGAGCTGATGCCGGTTCACCAGTTCGTCGACGACTCGACGCTCGAGGAGAAGGGCCTCTCGAACTACTGGGGCTACAACACCATCGCATTCTTCGCGCCGCAGAACACCTACTCTTCGAGCGGTGAGCGCGGCCAGCAGGTGCAGGAGTTCAAGGCCATGGTCAAGGCCCTGCACGCCGCGGGCATCGAGGTCATCCTCGACGTGGTGTACAACCACACCGCCGAGGGGAACCACCTGGGCCCGACGCTGTCGATGCGGGGAATCGACAACGAGGCGTACTACCGCCTCGAAGACGACGACAAGCGCTACTACACCGACTACACCGGCACCGGGAACAGCCTCAATGCCGGCAACCCGCACACGCTGCAGCTCATCATGGACTCGCTGCGGTACTGGGTGCTCGAGATGCACGTCGACGGCTTCCGCTTCGACCTCGCGTCGACGCTCGCGCGCGAGTTCTATGAGGTCGACCGGCTGTCGACCTTCTTCGAACTGGTCCAGCAGGATCCGGTGGTGTCGCAGGTGAAGCTCATCGCCGAACCGTGGGACGTCGGCCCCGGCGGATACCAGGTCGGCAACTTCCCACCTCAGTGGACGGAGTGGAACGGCAAGTACCGCGACACCGTGCGCGACTTCTGGCGCGGCGAGCCCGCGACCCTCGGCGAGTTCGCCTCGCGACTCACGGGCTCCTCGGACCTCTACGAGCACTCCGGGCGCCGGCCGGTGGCGTCGATCAACTTCGTCACCGCGCACGATGGATTCACGCTGCGCGATCTCGTCTCGTACAACGGGAAGCACAACGAGGCGAACGGCGAGGACAACCGCGACGGCGCCGATGACAACCGCTCCTGGAACGGGGGCGTCGAAGGACCCACCGACGATCCGGCCGTGCTGGCGCTGCGCGCCCGCCAGCAGCGCAACTTCATCGCCACGCTGATGCTGTCGCAGGGCGTTCCGATGCTGCTCCACGGCGACGAGCTCGGCCGCACGCAGGGCGGGAACAACAACGGCTACGCGCAGGACAACGAGATCACCTGGGTGGACTGGTCGGCGCCCGACCAGCCGCTCCTCGAGTTCACCGCGGCTCTGGCGCGGCTGCGTCGTGAGCACCCGACGTTCCGTCGCCGTCGCTTCTTCGACGGACGCCCGGTCCGCCGCGAAGAAGGTGCGCCGATCCCCGACATCGTGTGGGCGCGCCCCGACGGCTCGCAGATGCAGCCGGAGGACTGGGACTCCCGGGTGGGGCGGGCCGTCGCGGTCTTCCTCAACGGGGGCGGCATCCGCGAACGGGACCGCCGTGGCGAGGCCATCTCGGACAGCCACTTCATCGTGCTGTTCAACGCGGGCGACGAGACCGTGGACTTCCTGATCCCCGCCGTGGAATTCAGCCCGAAGTGGGACGTCATCGTCGACACGGCTGGCGTCCACGCCAACACCGAGCCGATCGAGCCGGGGTCGACCCTGGAGGTGCCCGCCCGGTCGCTGATGGTGCTGCGGGAGCATGAGCTGCCCGAACCCGAGGTCGACCACTCCGTCGCGGCGTCGCTGGCGGCCGCCAACCCGGTCGGACCGGACGAGGTGCGGTCCGCAGCTCCGCGCGCAGAGCTCCGCCACTGAGAGGATCCGAAGAGTCATGCCGACGTCGCGTCCCGCGTCCACGTATCGTCTGCAGATCCGGCCGTCGTTCACGCTGGACGACGCCGTCGCCCTCCGGGGCTACCTGAGCGACCTCGGGGTCGATTGGGTGTACTTCTCACCGCTCCTGACCGCCTCCGAGGGGTCCGATCACGGCTACGACGTCGTCGATCCGACCTCCGTCGACCCCGCACGGGGTGGGCGGGCGGCCCTCGAGCGCGCCGCCCGCGCGTTCCATGAGGCCGGTCGCGGCATCCTCGTCGACATCGTGCCCAACCACGTCGGCGTCGCGCGCCCCGAAGAGAACCCGTGGTGGTGGGACGTGCTGACGCACGGCCCCAGGTCGCGCTGGGCGTCGGCGTTCGACATCGACTGGGAGTTCGGCGGCGGCAAGGTGCGGCTGCCGGTCCTCGGCGAAGACCTCGAGCAGGCGGCCTCGGCCGGCACCCTTCGCGTCGAGGCGAGCGAACTCCGCTACTACGACCACCGGTTCCCGCTCGCTCCGGGAAGCGAGGCGTCCGATCCCGACGACGTGCTCGCCGTGCACGCGCGGCAGCACTACGAGCTGATGGCGTGGCGCCGGGAGTCCTCCGACCTCAACTACCGCCGGTTCTTCGGCGTGTCGAGTCTCGCGGCGGTGCGCGTCGAGGACCCGGCGGTCTTCGCTGCCAGCCATGGCGAGATCGCCAGCTGGTTCGCCGACGGTCTCGTCGACGGCCTGCGGGTGGATCACCCCGACGGCCTGCGCGTCCCCGTGGAGTACCTCGAGCGCCTGCATGATCTCACCGGTGGCGCCTACGTCCTCGTGGAGAAGATCCTCGAGCACCGCGAGACGTTGCCGCAGTTCTTCGCCGCCGACGGCACGACCGGCTACGAGGCGCTCGCCGCCATCGATCGGGTACTCGTGGATGCGGCCGGCGAAGCGCAGCTGGACGCTCTCGACGCGCGGCTCCGAGACCATTCGCACCTGCCCGCCGGAGCGCCCTGGCCCGAGGTCATCGCGGCGACGAAGCGCGCCATCGGCGAGGGGATCCTGCGCTCCGAGGTGCGTCGTCTCGCGCGCGAGCTCGGCGCGCCCGACGATCCCGTGACAGAGGATGCGCTCGCCGAGCTCCTCGCGCGCTTCCCCGTGTATCGGTCGTATCTGCCGGCGGGTCGCGAGCACCTGGACGAGGCCGCCCACGCCGCCCGCGCACAGCGGCCCGACCTCGCCACCACGCTCGACGCGGTCCTTCCGGTGCTCGCCGACCCGCAGCATCCCGCCGCTCTGCGCTTCCAGCAGACCAGCGGCATGGTGATGGCCAAGGGCGTGGAGGACACGGCGTTCTACCGGGCATCCCGTCTCGGGACTCTCACCGAGGTCGGCGCGGATCCGTCCGTGTTCGCGCTGTCGACCGACGAGTTCCATGCCGCCCAGGCGGCTCGGCACGCTGCCTGGCCGCACTCGATGACGACCCTTTCGACGCACGACACCAAGCGGGGCGAGGACGTGCGCGCGCGCCTCGCGGTGCTCTCCGAGATCCCCGAGCGGTGGGGCGAGGTGCTGGGAGAGCTGACGGATGCCGCCACCACCGGCCACGGACCCTTCGACGCCCTGCTCTGGCAGGCCATCGTGGGTGCCTGGCCCGCGTCACGTGAGCGCCTGCACGCGTACGCCGAGAAAGCAGCGCGGGAGGCCGGCGAGGCGACGTCATGGCTGGAGCCCGACGTTGCGTTCGAGCGGCGCCTGCACGCCGCGGTGGACGCGGCGTTCGACGATCCTGCCGTGGCGGCGCGCGTGGAGAGCTTCGTCTCCGAGATCGAGGGCGCCGGCTGGTCGAACGCGCTGTCGGCGAAGCTGCTGCAGCTGACCGGTCCCGGCGTTCCCGATGTGTACCAGGGCAGCGAGCTCTGGGAGCAGAGCCTCGTCGACCCCGACAATCGCCGGGCGGTCGACTTCGACGAACGCCGTCGGCTGCTGTCGCGTATCGACGCGGGCGAGCAGCCGATGGTCGATCGGAGCGGTGCGGCGAAACTGCTCGTCACCTCCCGGGCGCTGCGGCTCCGCCGCGACCGCCCCGACCTGTTCACGCGTTACACACCCATGTCGGTGGTCGGCTCGGCCGCCGAGCACGCGATCGCGGCCGACCGCGGCGGCGCGGTGGCCGTGGCCACGCGCCTCCCGGTCGGGCTGGCACGGCGAGGCGAGGCGACAGGATCCCCGTGGGGCGACACGGTCCTCCTGCGGCACGCCGGACCCACCACCGACGTGCTCACCGGGCGGTCCTTCGCCGGTCACATCTCGTTGGCGGAGCTGCTCGACGTCTATCCGGTCGCGCTGCTGATCCCCGGGGAGCCGTCATGATCCCCGAAGTGTGGGCCCCGCGGGCCGAGACCGTCGCGCTGCGTGTGCCCGGCCGCGGTGCCGACACGCCGATGACCCGCGTGGGCGGCGACTGGTGGTGCTCCGAAGTCGAGCTGCAGCACGGCGACGAGTACGGGTTCGTCCTGGATGACGCGGCGGCAGCACGTCCCGACCCCCGGTCGCGCCGCCAGCCCCGCGGCGTTCACGAGCTGAGCGCCGTCTTCGATCCCGGCGTCCATGAGTGGAACGACGGCTCGTGGACCGGGCGACAGCTGGCCGGGGGAGTGGTCTACGAACTGCACATCGGCACCTTCACACCCGAAGGGACGTTGGATGCCGCGGCCCGCCGGCTCGGGCACCTCGTGGAGCTCGGCGTCGACTTCGTCGAGCTGCTGCCGGTCAACGGCTTCAACGGCGTACGCAACTGGGGCTACGACGGTGTGCTCTGGTACGCCGTCCACGAGCCGTACGGCGGGCCGGCGGCCTATCAGCGCTTCGTCGACGCATGCCATGCGGCCGGGCTCGGCGTGATCCAGGACGTCGTGTACAACCACCTCGGCCCGAGCGGCAACTATCTGCCCGAGTTCGGACCGTACCTGCGCGACGCCGAGTCGAACACCTGGGGCTCCTCCGTCGACCTGGACGAGGCCGAGGTCCGGCGCTACATCGTCGACAACGCGCTGATGTGGCTGCGCGACCATCACGTCGACGGCCTGCGTCTCGACGCCGTGCACGCGCTGAAGGACGACGGACCGGTCCACATCCTGCAGGAGCTCGCGGAGTCCGTCGATGCGCTCAGCGCCCACCTCGGACGGCCGCTCACGCTGATCGCAGAATCAGACCTGAACGACGCCCGGCTGATCGCGGCGCGCGAGGCCGGCGGCTACGGGCTCACGGCGCAGTGGAGCGACGACTACCACCATGCGCTGCACGTCGCCCTCACCGGAGAGACCACCGGCTACTACGCGGACTTCGCCTCCCTCGACGCGCTGGCGAAGGCGGCCACGCGCGGCTTCTTCCACGACGGCACGTGGTCGTCGTTCCGCGGCCGCGAACACGGACGCCCCATCGACCCCCGCATCCCGACGTGGCGGCTCGTGACGTTCTCGCAGGACCACGACCAGATCGGCAACCGGGCGGCCGGCGACCGCCTCTCCCAGACGCTCGACGAAGGCGGTCTCGCCATCGCAGCCGTCCTCACGGTGCTCGCACCGTTCACACCGATGCTGTTCATGGGCGAGGAATGGGGCGCCTCCACGCCCTGGCAGTTCTTCACGTCCCACCCCGAACCGGAGCTGGGCGCGGCCACCGCCCGCGGTCGCAAGGCGGAGTTCGCCCGCATGGGGTGGGACGAGTCCGTCGTGCCGGACCCGCAGGATCCTGAGACGTTCCGGCGCTCCCTCCTGCGGTGGGAGGAGAAGGATGCCGGCACGCATGCCCGCACGCTGGCTCTCTACCGCGACCTCCTCGCGCTGCGACGGCAGCGCCCCGAACTCACCGACCCCGACTTCCACCACATCGCGGCCACGGCCGACGCGGACGCGCGCTGGTTCCGCCTCGAGCGCGGCGGCACCGAGGTGATCGTCAACTTCTCCACCGTGATCCTTCACCTGCCGGTGAGCGGACCGCGGCGGATACTGCTGTCCACCGATCCCGGAGCGGAAGCTGAGCCAGACGTGCTCGTGCTGCCGCCGCGTTCAGCGCTCGTCGTCACGACCGGGACGGACTGATCTCAGCGGACGCCGAGCCACGAGCGGTCGGAGAGCACGATCGGCCCGTCCTCGGTGATCGCCACGGTGTGCTCGGAGTGGGCCCCTCGGGAGCCGTCGGCCGAGCGCAGGGTCCAGCCGTCCGGGTCGGTGATGAGTTCGTCGGTCGTCTGCAGGAACCACGGCTCGAGGGCGAGGACGAGGCCGGCCCGCAGCGGGTACCCGCGTCCGGCCTTGCCGTCGTTGGCGACGTGCGGGTCGCCGTGCATCTCCCGGCCGACGCCGTGCCCGCCGAAATCGGTGTTGATCGAGTACCCGTCGCCATGGGCGACCGCGGCGATCGCCGCCGAGATGTCGCCGATCCGATTGCCGACCGTCGCCGCTGCGATCGCCGCAGCCAGCGCCCGCTCGGTGGTGTCGATCAGCGCGAGATCCTCATCGCGCGGTGTGCCGACGACGAAGGAGACGGCGGAATCGGCGACCCAGCCGTCGATCGACACCGCGAAGTCGAGCGACACCAGATCGCCGTCCCGAAGCGTGTAGTCGAAGGGGAGGCCGTGGAGCACGGCGTCGTTGACGGAGGTGCAGATGACCTTGCCGAACGGGCTGGCGCCGAAGGACGGGTGGTAGTCGATGTAGCAGGACTCTGCACCGGCACGGCGGATCAGCTCGTGTGCGCGACGGTCGATCGTGAGGAGGTTCGTGCCCACCTTGGTCTCGTCGCGCAGCGTCGCGAGCGTCTCGGCGACGAATCGCCCGGCGGGCTTCATCGCCTCGATCTCGGCAGGGGTGCGCAACTCGATCATGTGTGGAACTTCCTCTCACTCCTTCTCCATTCTGTCGGACTCGCCACGACCGGGCTGGGAGGATGCTCCGTGCCACGCGGAACCGCGCCACGACGCGCGGTGGCGGCGTAGCATCGGAGGCATGTGGCTGCGTCGCGCGTTCTTCGGCTGGCTCATTCCGGCCGCCTTCCTGCTGCCGCTGTGGCTCTTCGTGGGATGGGCCGTCTTCAATGCCGGCGGCTGGGCGTTCCTCTGGGTGCTGTTCCTCGCGATTCCCGGCGTATTCATCTGGCAGCTGATCCTCACGCTCCTGGTGCGGGCGCGCGGGACCGTCCGGGCCCATCGCGCCGTCTCGTGGTGGGACGTCCTGGGCTTCACCGTGTGGCACCTGCTCGTGATCTCGCTCGGCTTCTTCGCCGAGGCATGGTGGGCTCCTGTGATGGTCCTCACGATCCTGGCCGGCGTCGCGCTGTTCTGGCTCGAGCTGTGGCAGCTCTGGAGCGAGGCACGGCCCTCGCGAGTCGTCCTGCATACGTCGGAGGGCGTCGCCTACATCCCGGCACAGGCGGGGGAGCCCGAGGTCGGGGAACGCGAGGTCATCATCATCAACGAGAAGCAGACGCCGCCTGCGAGCTGACACGTTTTGGCCGGGTGCGGCATCCATGGCAGAATGGATGTTTGTGCCCTGACAGGTTCTGCCTCAGGGGAATCAGCTGAACGGCGTCACGCCGGAGGCCTGCGGCACACCGAGTCCTTCACCTTACTTCCCGCGGTCGACCTGTGGCGGCCGCAGAGAGAGACGATCATGCAGATCCTCGACGCCGTCGACGCGGCTTCACTCCGCTCCGACATCCCCGACTTCAACGCCGGCGACACCGTGAAGGTGCACGTCAACATCACCGAGGGCAACCGCTCGCGCATCCAGGTCTTCCAGGGTGTCGTCATCGGCCGCTCCGGCGACGGCGTGCGCGAGACCTTCACGGTCCGCAAGATCAGCTTCCAGGTCGGCGTCGAGCGCACCTTCCCGGTGCACTCCCCGGTCATCGACCACATCGAGGTCGTCACCCGCGGCGACGTGCGCCGCGCGAAGCTGTACTACCTGCGCAACCTCCGTGGCAAGAAGGCCAAGATCAAGGAGAAGCGCGGCTGACGCACGCTGCCCTCAGCGCTTTCTCGAAGCCCCGGACGCTCTGGCGTCCGGGGCTTCGTGCGTTCTCCGCGCGGGCTGGAATGTGCGACCCTTGAAGGCGGGTCGCCGCGACCGACGGCATCCGCGAAGGAACTCCATGACGACCGAGAAGTCGGCTCCTGCCGAGCCGGCGCCCGGGCCCCAGCCTGAGGCGACCATTCAGCCGCGTCGTCGGGGCTGGCTCGTGTTCCTCCGCGACGTGATCGTGATCATCCTGATCGCCGTCCTCGTGTCGCTCGTGGTGAAGACGTTCCTCGTCAGATCCTTCTACATCCCCTCCGGCTCGATGGAAGACACGCTCCACGTCAAGGACCGCATCCTCGTCGATGAGATCACTCCGCGTTTCGGCGGGTACGAGCGCGGCGACATCGTCGTCTTCCAGGACCCCGGCGGCTGGCTGCCGCCGAGCACCGAGCCCGCCCGTCCCCCGATCATCGAGGGCGTGGAGTGGGTGCTGTCCCTCGTCGGGCTTGCTGCGCCCGACAGCGATGACCACCTCGTCAAGCGCATCGTCGGACTGCCGGGCGACCACGTGGTGTGCTGCAACGCGATCGGTCAGATCAGCGTCAACGACGTCCCCATCGACGAGGGCGGCTATATCAAGCTGCCGGCAGGCGAGTCGGCGGCATCGGGGGATCCGTTCGACATCGTCGTGCCAGAGGGCAGCCTGTGGGTGCTGGGCGACAACCGCTACCGCTCCAAGGACTCGCGGTACAACACCGACCAGCCCGGCAAGGGCTTCGTGCCGATCGACAACCTGGTCGGGCGTGCGTTCCTCGTGACCTGGCCCTTCGACAGGTTCGGCTTCCTCGACTTCCATCACGACGTTTTCGCCGGGGTGCCCGCGCCGGAGCCGGAGGGCGGCTCGAAGTGACGGTCGCCGAGCCTCGTCTCACTCTCGAGCGCCGGCTCCTGCGGGAGCACACGCTCGTGATCGCGTGCGACGAGGTGGGCAGAGGCGCGCTGGCAGGTCCGGTCGCCGTCGGCGCGGCGGTCGTCGACGCGCCGCGCTCGCGCAAGCGCATCCCCGCAGGGCTCCGCGACTCGAAACTCGTCCCCGAACCGCGTCGCGCGGATGTCGCGGCGCGGGCGGCCTCCTGGGTCGCCGCGAGCGCGGTGGGCTGGGCGAGCTCCGAGGAGATCGACGAGGTCGGCATCATGCGTGCGCTCGGCCTCGCCGCCGTCCGCGCGATCGCCGACCTGCGGGCGCAGGGCGTTGCGGCGGAGGAGGCGATCGTGATCCTCGACGGCAACTACGACTACATCCGCCCGGCCGGCGCCTGGACCCTGAACGTGCGGCCGGTCATCAAGGCCGATCGGGACTGCGCGTCTGCGGCGGCGGCATCCGTCATCGCCAAGGTCGCGCGCGACGGCCTGATGACCGAGCTCCACGAGGAGCTGCCCGCGTACAACTGGGCCCGCAACAAGGGCTATGCCAGCCCCGACCATCGCGAAGCCATCCGGGCGCACGGCATCAGCCGCCACCACCGCGCGTCGTGGTCGATCGCCGACGCACCCACGCTCTTCTAGCGTTCGCCACGCGCGGACCCGGATCGCCGCGCGCGTCCGCGCCCATAGGATGGAACCACCATGGATGACGAGGTCTTCGAAGACTACGACCGCGAGCTCGAGCTGGCGCTGTACCGCGAGTACCGCGATGTCGTCTCGCAGTTCCAGTACGTGATCGAGACGGAGCGGCGCTTCTACCTCGCGAACGAGGTGAACGTCGTGCGACGCGACACCGAGCACGACTTCTACTTCGAGATCTCGATGACGGATGTCTGGGTCTGGGACATCTATCGTGCCGACCGCTTCGTGAAGGCGGTGCGGGTGCTCACGTTCAAGGAC
This sequence comes from Microbacterium sp. ZW T2_14, assembly GCF_044987405.1. NCBI lineage: Bacteria > Bacillati > Actinomycetota > Actinomycetes > Micrococcales > Microbacteriaceae > Microbacterium > Microbacterium sp. ZW T2_14. The sequence goes on from NZ_JBJDRK010000042.1 coordinate 19,564, forward strand.
GTCAACGTCGAAGAGCTGTCGCGTCGCGACTTCCACCTCCCGGAAGAGCTGTCGCTCGACACCTGAGCCCGCGCTTCCTCCCCAACCGCGCCGATCGCGGGACTCCTCGCGAGTTCTGAACGGATGCCGCGCATCCGCGGCCGTCGAAACGCCGAGCCGCGCAACGATGCCGGAATGGCAGATAAAGACGTGCTCGGCCGCGCGGGCGAAGACCGTGCGGCGCACTACTTCGAGGAACAGGGATTCACCGTCCTCGATCGCAACTGGCGGTGCCGCGACGGCGAGCTGGATCTGATCGTCGCCGACCGCGCCTCCGTGGTCGTGGTCGAGGTGAAGACCCGCAGAGGTGAGGAGTTCGGGCACCCGTTCGAAGCGATCGACGCACGCAAGCGCGTGCGGCTCTGGCGACTCGGAGTCGCGTGGGCCAGCGAGCACCGCGACGTGCTGCAGGGCCGCCGCCTGCGGATCGACGCCATCGGCCTGACCGGCGCCGAGCCGGAGACCGCGCGGCTGGAGCACCTCGTCGACGTGGAGGTGCCGTGAGCGTCGCGCGCACCTGGGCTGTCGCGCTGGTGGGAGCGGAGGGCGAATGCGTCGAGGTCGAGGCCGACCTCTCACAGCAGACGCCGGAGTTCCGGATCATCGGGCTTCCCGACAAGGCACTCGGCGAGGCCGTGCAGCGGGTGCACAACGCGTGCGCCAACAGCGGCACGCCGCTGCCGCGACGGCGTCTGACGGTGAATCTGTCGCCGGCCAGCCTTCCGAAGCAGGGCTCGGGTTTCGACGTCGCGATCGCCGTGGCCTCGCTGGCGACCGAGTCGTCGATGGATCCTTCGTCCGTCGCTTCCGCGGTGCACATCGGCGAGCTCGGTCTCGATGGCCGCCTTCGTCCCGTGCCCGGGGTGCTGCCCGCCGTGGTCGCCGCCCGTCGCGCCGGGCATCGCCGCGTCGTCGTGCCGCACGCCAACGGAGCGGAGGCCGCGCTGGTCGGCGGAATGGACGTGCTCGCCGCTGTCAATCTCGCGCAGGTGGTCGCGTGGCACGGCGGAGACGTGGAGGTCGTCGACGAAGAACCCGTCGCCCTGGCCGACGACGAGCGGGAGTCCGAGCCACCGCTGGACCTCGCGGAGGTCATCGGCCAGCGGGACGCCGTCGACGCGCTCATCGTGGCGGCGGCGGGCGGGCATCACCTGCTGATGTGCGGACCGCCCGGAGCGGGGAAGACCATGCTGGCCCGCCGGCTGCCGGGCATCCTTCCCGAGCTCGACGACGGGGCCGCGCTCGCGAGCGCCTCCATCCGCAGCCTCGCCGGCTCCCGCGTGGTCGAGCTCTCCCGGACGCCGCCGTTCGAGGCGCCGCACCACAGCGCGAGCATCGCGGCGCTCGTGGGCGGAGGGACGCGCTTCATCCGACCCGGAGCGATCGCTCGCGCGAGCGAGGGAGTGCTGTTCCTCGATGAGGCAGGGGAGTTCGCCGCGAGCGCGCTCGACGCCCTGCGGCAGCCGCTGGAGTCGGGTTCCATCACGATCCACCGGTCGGGTGCCCAGGCGCAGTATCCGGCCCGCTTCCAGCTGGTGCTGGCGACGAACCCCTGTCCGTGCGGGGACTACGGGATCCGGGGCGGCACCTGCACCTGTCCGCCCGCAGCCATCCGGCGCTACCTGGGCCGGCTCTCGGGGCCGCTCCTGGACCGCATGGACATCGAGCTCACCCTGAGCCGGGTGTCGGTCGCCCAGCGGGACAGCGGACCGACGATCTCCACCGCCGCCGCGCGCGAGCGCGTCGCCGACGCCCGGGCACGCGCCCGACATCGCCTGTCGGGCACCCCCTGGCGCGTGAACGCCGATGTGCCGGGGACATGGCTGCGCGAGGGGCCGGCTGCTCCGATGCCGGTGGTTCGGCGGCCTCTCGACGCCGCCTTGAACCGCGGCGCGCTGACGCTGCGCGGATATGACCGGGTACTGCGCGTGGCGTGGACCATCGCCGACATCGAAGGGCGTGCGCAGCTGAGCGCCGAGCACATCGGTCGCGCCCTCTACCTCAAGAAGGGACTCGCACTGTGAACGGCTTCGATCTCAGCGCCGACGTCGCGCTCGGTGCGCTGGCGTCGATGCACGGGGAGCAGTCGCCTGAAGCCGCGCGCGAGCGGTATGCGATCGCGGTGTGGTGCCAGCTGATCGAGCCCGGCGATTCGGTGGCTGGTCGGATCATCGCGGCTCGAGGTCCCGTGGCAGGACTCGAAGCGGTGCTGGCGGGCGGTCCACTGCCGGAGGTCACGGCGCGGGAGCTCGCAGAGGCACGCAAGCGATGGCTGCCGCGGCTGTCGGCACGCGCGGTCGCCGCCTCACTCGCGACAGCCGCGGCGCGCGGCGTCGCGCTGGTCACCCGAAGCGATCCGTCCTGGCCCGGCCAGCTCGATGATCTCGGCCCTCATGCACCGCTGTGTCTGTGGGTGCGCGGCGACGTCAGGGCGCTGCGCCGGTTCGAGGCATCCGTGGCGATCGTCGGCGCGCGCGCCGCCTCGCGGTACGGCGACCACGTGGCGATGGAACTGGCGGCCGACCTGGCATCGGAAGGCATCGCCGTCGTGTCGGGCGGGGCCTATGGGATCGACGGCGCGGCGCACCGCGCGACACTGGCCACGGGCGGACTCACCGCCGCACTGCTCGCCGGCGGGGCCGACCGCTCCTATCCGGCGGGTCATACCCAGCTGATCGACGACATCGCGCAGAGCGGGATCATCGCCAGCGAAGTGCCGTGCGGCTCGGCGCCCACGAAGTGGCGCTTCCTCCAGCGCAATCGGCTGATCGCGGCGCTGTCGGCCGCCACCGTCGTGGTCGAAGCGGGATGGCGCAGCGGCTCGCTCAACACAGCCGGCCACGCGGCCGCGCTGTCGCGCCCGCTCGGAGCCGTCCCAGGGCCCATCACCTCCGCCACCTCCGCGGGTACGCATCGGCTGATCCGCGAGTACGGTGCGCAGTGCATCACGAGCGCGGACGACGTCCGGGAGCTGCTGGGACTCACCCCGCGAACGGATGCCGTGACCGGCGTCGATGCCGGCCGCACCGGCGAGGCGACGCGCGTGCAGGATGCGATGAGTACCCGATCGTGGCGTGAGTCCACAGATATCGCGCGCCGTGCCGGGATGGCCGCCGACGCGGTGGAGGCCATCCTCGGGCTGCTGCGGCTCGACGGATCGGTCGAGACCGGCGCGGAAGGCTGGCGGCTGCGGACCGCGGCGGGTTGACGGCCGTCCGGCCGTCCGGGCCGTCCGGTTCGGCTCGGCGCCCGAGGCGCGTCGCCCGCGGTGCGTCGCACCGGGACGCAGCGTGGGCGGGAGCAAGCTGGACCCGTGGAGATCAACGAGGGGGCTGAGGCGTATCTGCGCCACCTCGCGGAGGTGCGCCGGCTGTCACCGGCGACCGTGCGCGCCTACCGATCCGACCTCACCGATCTGACCCTCGCCTGCGGCGACATCGACCTCGACGTCGTCGACCTGGACAACCTCCGCGAGTGGCTGTGGCAGGCGGTGCAGCGAGGGGACAGTCGCGCCACGATCGCCCGCAGAACGGCGGCTGCCCGAGGCTTCTTCGCCTGGGCCGCCGAGAGCGGACTCGTGCCGACCGATCCCAGCCTGCGGCTGGTGTCCCCCAAGCGCGGCCGCACGCTGCCGAAGGTGGCGACGGCCGACGTGATGGACAGCGTGCTCGGGCGTCTCGGGTCCGCCGCGGCGGAGGGCGATCCGCTCGCCCTCCGCGACCACGCGATGCTCGAGCTGCTCTACGGCGCGGCGGTGCGGGTGTCGGAGCTGTGCGGGCTGGACGTCGACGACCTCGACCACGATCGCCGCACCGCCCGCGTGCTGGGCAAGGGCTCCAAGGAGCGGGTGGTCCCGTTCGGGCTCCCGGCTCAGCGCGCCGTCGAGGCCTACCTGGTGCGCGGCCGCCCCGCGCTGCTGGCGCGCCGGGCGGATGCCGCGGCCTCCGCATCGGCACTGTTCCTCGGCGCCCGAGGCGGACGCATCGGCCCACGAGCCGTCTACGACCTGGTCTCGCGGGAGCTCGGGCCCGCGCTCGGTGCCCAGGTCGGACCCCACGCACTGCGTCATTCCGCAGCGACGCACCTGCTCGACGGTGGCGCCGACCTCCGCGCCGTCCAGGAGATCCTCGGCCACGCGAGTCTCGGCACGACGCAGATCTACACCCATGTCTCGAGCGAGCGACTGGCCGCCTCCTACCGTCTCGCGCACCCCCGCGCGTGAGTCGCGGGCTCAGCAGCAGGGGAGCAGCACCGCCCGGGGAACGCCGCCGAGCAGCAGGAGCGGGTTGATGTAGCGGCCGTCCAGACGCACGCCGAGGTGCAGCGTGCCCGGCGTCGTGTGCCCGCCGATCGACAGCCGCCCGATGTCGGCGCCGGCCGCGAGGACGGTGCCGACGGCGAGGCCGGACTCGATCGGCTCGAGGGTCGAGACGAGCCCTCCGCCGTGATCGATCGTCAGGACCCCGCGTCCTGCCACGCGTCCCGAGAAGGCGACCACCCCGTCGGCGGGCGCCCGGAGGAGATCCTCGCCTCGCACGCCCAGGTCGATTCCCCGATGTCCGGCGCCGTACTCGTGCGGCGGTGCGACGAATGGACGCTCCAGGCGGAACGAACGCACCGGCCACAGCCAGCTCTGCATCAGCGACGCCGTCCCGCTGTCGGCCGCCCGGCTGTGCGTGACGGCGGGCGGCGCAGGATCCGCGCGACCGGCGCCCTCCGCCCCCTGCGCCGACCAGGGCGCGACGGCGAGGAACAGCGCCGACGCCAGCGCGGCGGCCGCGCGCACAGGCCGGCCGTGGATGCTTGCGGGAGGTGTCATGAGCCGAACCTCCCGCACCAGGCACATCTGCAGCGCGGCTCGCCTGAGGGCGGTGGAGAACCCGCTGCCCACGCGCACGGGGGAGGAGGGGCGGCCCGGCCGCCTGCTGATACACTGGTTGCGCACTCCGCATGTCGGAGTGACTCCGCGTGCCCAGAGCGCCGCACACCCTGAGTTCCACGAGGGGTCGCGGCGCGGCATCCACTCCCTACGGTCCCTGCGAACGCTCACGAGCGGGCGCGGGGTGGGAATGTGCCGGGCACCAGGCTCGCCGGCTCCATACCGGCGCGAGAACGAACCGCAACAGGCGCACACGCGCCGGAACAGGAGAACGGCCATGGCCGTCGTCACCATTCGCCAGCTGCTCGACAGCGGCGTGCACTTCGGACACCAGACCCGCCGGTGGAACCCGAAGGTCAAGCGCTTCATCCTCACGGAGCGCAGCGGCATCCACATCATCGACCTGCAGCAGTCGCTGACGTACATCGACAAGGCGTACGAGTTCGTCAAGGAGACGGTCGCCCACGGCGGCACCGTGCTGTTCGTCGGCACCAAGAAGCAGGCGCAGGAAGTCATCGCCGAGCAGGCGACCCGCGTGGGCCAGCCCTACGTCAACCAGCGCTGGCTCGGCGGTCTGCTCACCAACTTCTCGACGGTGTCGAAGCGTCTCGCGCGCATGAAGGAGCTCGAGGAGCTCGACTTCGAGAACCCGGCTGAGAGCGGTTTCACCAAGAAGGAGCTTCTCCTCAAGAAGCGTGAGCTCGACAAGCTGCACAAGTCGCTCGGCGGCATCCGCAACCTCCAGAAGACCCCGTCGGCCATCTGGGTCGTCGACGCCAAGCGCGAGCACCTGGCCGTCAACGAGGCGTCCAAGCTCGGCATCCCCGTGATCGGCATCCTCGACACCAACGCCGACCCGGACGAGTTCCAGTACCCGATCCCCGGCAACGACGACGCGATCCGCTCGGTGGGCCTGCTCACCCGCATCATCGCCGACGCCGCCGCCGAGGGCCTGATCCAGCGCCACCAGCCGACCGACGAGACCGCCGACGCGGAGCCGCTCGCCGACTGGGAGCGCGAGCTGCTCGAGCAGGGCGCCACCGCCGCTGACGGCGACGCCGTCGAGCTGGCCTCCGAGGCCGTCGTGGCCGAGGCCGTCGCCGAGGAGCTCGCTGCCGAGGGCGACGTCGCGGACGCCGTCGCGGTCGAGGTCGTCGCCGAGGAGCTCGCGGCCGAGGCCGTCGTGGACGAGGCCGTCGCCGAGGAGCTCGCGGCCGAGGCCGACAAGGCTGACGCGTAATCGCATCCTTCCGCCCGGCGGAGTCGTCTGCGGACGACTCCGCCGAGGCATCCCACTGAACTCTCACAATCTAGGAGCCGCCACCCATGGCAAACTTCACGATCGCCGACATCAAGGCGCTGCGCGAGCAGCTCGGAACCGGCATGGTCGACACCAAGAAGGCGCTCGAGGAGGCCGACGGCGACCTCGAGAAGGCCGTCGAGATCCTGCGCCTGAAGGGCGCGAAGGGCAACGCCAAGCGCGCCGACCGCTCCACGAGCGAGGGACTGGTCGCGGCCAAGGAGGTCGAAGGTCAGGTCACGATCATCGAGCTCAACACCGAGACCGACTTCGTCGCGAAGAACGAGCGCTTCATCGCCCTCGCCGACAAGGTGCTCGACGCCGCCGCCGCGGTCCACGCCGACTCTGCCGAGGCGGCGCTCGCAGCGCCCGCCGGCGCACAGACGGTCGCCGAGCTCATCTCGGACGAGGCCGCCATCATCGGCGAGAAGGTCGAGCTGCGCCGCGTGAGCACGCTCTCGGGCGACCACTTCGAGATCTACCTCCACAAGACCAGCAAGGACCTGCCGCCGCAGGTCGGTGTCGTGCTCGCCTACTCGGGAGACGACGCCGAGACGGCGCGCAGCATTGCGCAGCACATCTCGTTCGCCAACCCGTCGTACCTGTCGCGCGACGAGGTTCCGGAGGCGGATGTCGACAAGGAGCGCGAGATCGTCACCGAGATCTCGCGCAACGAGGGCAAGCCCGAGGCTGCCCTGCCGAAGATCGTCGAAGGGCGCGTCAACGCGTTCTTCAAGCAGGTCTCGCTGCTCGACCAGGACTACGCGAAGGACAACAAGCAGTCGGTCGCGCAGGTCGCGAAGAACGCCGGTCTGACGCTCACGGGCTTCGCCCGCTACAAGGTCGGCGCCTGATCCAATGAGAAGGCCCGCATCGGCACTCCGATGCGGGCCTTTTCTCATGCCCTTCGGTAGGTTGCCGATTGCCGGATAGTTTGTCGTCAGCGAGAGGACCACAGTGATCAACGAGAACACCGGGCGCCGTCGCGTCCTTCTGAAACTGTCCGGCGAGGCGTTCGGCGGCGGCCAGCTGGGTGTCAACCCCGACGTGGTCAGCCAGATGGCACGGGAGATCGCTGCGGCGGTGGACCGGGTCGAGATCGCCGTCGTCGTCGGCGGCGGCAACTTCTTCCGCGGCGCCGAGCTGAGCCAGCGCGGCATGGACCGCGGTCGCGCCGACTACATGGGCATGCTCGGCACCGTGATGAACGCCCTCGCCCTCCAGGACTTCCTCGAGCAGGCCGGAGCGGCCACGCGTGTGCAGTCCGCGATCTCGATGACGCAGGTGGCCGAGCCCTACATCCCGCGCCGCGCCGAGCGCCACATGGAGAAGGGGCGCGTCGTCATCTTCGGCGCGGGCGCCGGCCTCCCGTACTTCTCGACCGACACCGTCGCCGCGCAGCGTGCCCTCGAGATCGACGCGCAGGAGGTCCTCGTCGCGAAGAACGGCGTCGACGGCGTGTACACGGCGGATCCGAAGAAGGATGCCTCGGCCACGATGATCGATCGCATCACCTACCTCGACGCGCTCCAGCGCGGGCTCAAGGTCGTCGACTCGACGGCGTTCAGCCTCTGCATGGACAACCGCATGGACATGAGGGTGTTCGGCATGGAACCGGCGGGCAATGTGACGAGGGCGCTTCTGGGCGAGCCCATCGGCACGCTCGTCACGGCGTGAACACGTCGCCGCCGATACACTTGACCAGCCCCACCTACCTGAAGGAGACACTGTGATCGCGGACGTCTTGGCCGATGCCGGAGTGCGCATGGACCGCGCTGTCGAGGCTGCGAAGGAGGACTTCGCGTCGGTGCGCACCGGACGCGCGAACCCCCAGCTGTTCCAGAAGGTCCTCGTCGACTACTACGGCAGCCCGACGCCGCTCGCGCAGCTCGCGTCGATCAACAACCCCGAGGCGCGCACCCTCATCATCACGCCGTACGACAAGTCGGCGCTGAAGGCGATCGAGCAGGCCATCCGCGACATCCCGAACCTCGGGGTGAACCCGACGAACGACGGCAACCTCGTGCGCGTCACGATGCCGGAGCTCACCGAGGAGCGCCGCAAGGAGTACGTGAAGCTCACGCGCGGCAAGGGCGAAGACGCCAAGGTCCACGTGCGCGGCATCCGCCGGAAGGCGAAGGACGACATCGACGCGCTGAAGGGCGAGGTCGGCGAGGACGAGCTCGGCCGCGCCGAGAAGGAGCTCGACGCGCTCACGCGTGCCCACGTCGACGCGATCGACGAGGCGCTCAAGCGCAAAGAGGCCGAGCTCCTCGAGGTCTGAGGTCCAGCCATGACCGACTCATCGGACCCGCCGCGCGGTGACGAGCCCGCCTCTCCGCAGACGCGGCGCGAGGCGGGCGACGTGCGTCGCGCGGCAGAGGCTCACGACAGCGAGCCGGCGCTGCAGGCGCATCTTCGGGCCGCCCGCAGCGAGCTCGAGAGCCAGGTCGCGCAGGCGAGGGCGGACTTCGAGGAGGCGAACGAGCGCATCAAGGAGCGCACCGGACGCGATCTCATCGTGGCGACCCTCATCGGGCTCGCCATCGGCGTGGCGCTGCTCGGCTCGTTGATCTTCGTGAAATGGGCCTTCGTCCCGTTCGCCCTGGCCGCGGCACTGCTCGCGATCTTCGAATTCGGCCGCGCCCTGATCGCGAGCGGTCGCCGCGTCGACCTCGTCCCGCAGCTCCTCGTCGGCACGGCGGTCGTGCTGTCGGCCTACTTCGCGGACGGGTGGCTGCACTGGGTGGTGCTGTTCGTCGCCCTCGCCTTCCTGGTGGTCTGGCGCCTGGTCGCCCAGATGGCGTCCCATGACGGGCGCACGTACGCCCAGGTGCTCGGTGACGTCCTGCTCGCCGCCTTCCTGCAGCTGTATGTCGCGTTCCTGGCCAGCCTGTGCCTGGTGCTGCTGAGCAAGGACGGCGGCGAGTGGTGGGTGCTGTCCTTCATCATCGTCGCGGTGGCTGTGGACACCGGCGCATACGTGGCCGGCATCTCGTTCGGCAAGCACCCGATGGCACCGCGCATCAGTCCGAAGAAGACCTGGGAGGGATTCGCGGGCGCCGCGCTGGCAGCCACGGTCGCCGGTGTGCTCGTCGGCCTGTTCATGCTCGGCCTCGATTGGTGGATGGGAGCGGTCTTCGGCATCCTGATCCTGGCCACCGCGACGGTCGGCGATCTCGGCGAATCCATGATCAAGCGCGATCTCGGCATCAAAGACATGAGCTCCTGGCTGCCGGGCCACGGTGGCGTCCTGGATCGGCTGGATTCGATCCTGCTGTCCGTTGTGGCAGCGCTGACCCTCTACTACCTCTTCACTCCGCTGGTGGCATCATGACGGCATCCGAGACGACGTCGCGCACCTCGTTCCCCGAAGTACGAGGTCGCGAGAAGGGCTACGACAAGCAGCCCGTCGACGAGTTCCTGGCTCGGGCCCGCGCATCGTTCGAGCAGGGCAGCGAGCAGCTGACGTCGGCCGACATCCGCCAGGCCGCGTTCCCCCTGGTGCGGCACGGCTACGCGATCGCATCGGTCGACGCCGCCCTGGGCAGGATCGAGGACGCGTTCGCGGCACGTGAACGGTCCTCCGCGATGGCCGTCGTCGGTGCGCGTGCCTGGGTCGGCCACACCCGCGAGCTCGCACAGGAGGTGCTCGACCGCCTCTCGCGCCCGACGGGCCACCGCTTCGATCGCGTGTCGCGGCTGCGGTACGGCTACCGCGTCGCGGAGGTCGATCTGGTCAGCGACAAGCTCGCGCGCTTCCTCGAGTCCGGGGATGCCGTCACCGTCGAGCAGGTGCGCGCGGTCGCCTTCCGCATGCAGCGCGGAGGCTATCGCGAGACCCAGGTCGACGCCGTGCTCGATGCCGTCGTCGAGGTGATGCTCGCCGTCAAGTGAGACGCGCGGGCCTCCGATGGCACGTCGTCGTACCGGTATGCGAGAATCGGGGCACTGTGACTTCTGGAAACGAGCTGCACCCGACCAGACGCGCCCGTCGTCACGAGGTGTCGACACGGCCGACGGGCCGGGTCCTCTCGTCCCCGGCGGCCGCGCCGGCGGCAGCGGCGCGCGTGTCTGCGCGGCCGACCGCCCGGTGGTCACGCCGCCGCGGGGTGCTCGGGGCGTTCGCCGCGTTCGCCGTGCTGGGCTTCGTCGTCGCCTACATCGGGCCGACCGGCCTCGCGCTCGCCCAGGCCAGTGTCGAAGAGGAACCGCACGTGTCGCTGTACGCCAGCTCGCTCGACGACGTCCAGTCGATCGCCGGCGATGAGAGCCTGGCCTCGGCGGAGCCTGCGACGCTCGACCGCGGCGGGTACTCCGTCTACGTGAAGCCGAAGCCGACGCCGACGCCGACCGTTGCGCCGACCCCCGCCTCGTCGGGCGGTGGCTGGCGTCCGCCGTTCGTGACACCCGATCCGGGGACCGCGCAGGCCATCGCGTACGACATGGTGCGCGCCCGCGGGTGGGGCGACGATCAGTTCGCGTGCCTGGTGGCCCTGTGGAACAAGGAGTCGGGCTGGCGGGTGAACGCCTATAACGCGGGCAGCGGCGCCTACGGCATCCCACAGGCCCTGCCGGGCAGCAAGATGGCGACCGCCGGCGCCGACTGGGAGACCAACCCCGCGACGCAGATCTCCTGGGGTCTCGGCTACGTCGGCGGGCGCTACGGCACACCGTGCGGGGCCTGGGACCACTCTCAGCGCACGGGCTGGTATTGAGTCGTGCCGAGGTCCAACCGCCGTCGTCCTGGCTCGAGCGGCGACGGGTCGTTCGAGCGACTCCTCGCCGGCTGGAAGCGCAGCGAGATGCGGCGCGGCGTGGAGTGGATCGTGCAGCCCGTCTCGACCGCTCAGGCGCAGAAGGCGTACACGTGCCCGGGATGCGGTCGTCAGATCGATATCGGGGTCGCACATCTGGTGGCCTGGCGCGCGGACGGGGTGCTGGGCGATGCCGCCGACCTGGCAGCTCGTCGGCACTGGCATCAGCACTGCTGGAAGGTGGCATGACATGGAGATCCGCGGACCGATGCTGCTGCCCGCGCGGCGGGAGGAGGTCGAGCTCGAGACGCTCGACGGCCTGAGCCTCGTGGGCGAGCTCGCGTTGCCGGAGGACCGGGAGCCGGTCGCGACGCTCGTGACGCTGCATCCGCTCCCGACCGCCGGCGGATTCATGGACTCGCACATCATCCGCAAGGCGGCCGGGCGGCTTCCCGCTCTGGCGGACCTCGCGGTCCTCCGCTTCAACACCCGCGGCACCACGTCGCCGCGCGGCACGAGCGACGGCTCGTTCGACGGCGGCCGTGCCGAGGCTTTCGATGTCGCGGCGGCCATGGACTTCGTCCACAGTCGCGGCCTGCCGCGCCCCTGGCTGGTCGGCTGGTCGTTCGGGACCGAGCTCGCCCTCAAGTACGGCCGTGACCACGCGATCGAGGGTGCGGTGCTGCTGTCGCCGCCGCTGCACCGGGCGACTGCGGAGGAGATCGCCGCGTGGGCGGGGGATGACAGGCGGCTGATCGTGCTGGTGCCCGAGTTCGACGACTATCTGCGACCGGACGCCGCGGCCGAGCGCTTCGCGAGCGTGCCGGGCGCGGTCCTGATCCCGGTCGAAGGCGGCAAGCACCTGTGGGTGGGGGAGAACCAGACACGCCGGGTGCTGACCGAGATCGTCGCGGCCGTCAATCCCGATGCACTGCCGCTCCCACTGGAGTGGCACGGTCCTGTCGCCGCAGAGGGCTGACCAGCACGGACGCCACCACACCCCAAGGTGCGGGGAGGGCTCGCCCTGACGTCAGCGCTCGTTCTGGCGGGGGATCACGACCTGGCGATAAATGATCAGGATGCTGGCGGCCACGGGGATCGCGACGAGCGCGCCGAGCAGCCCGAGCAGTGAGCCACCCGCGAGCGCGGCGATCACGACGACCGCTCCCGGCACCGACACGGCCCGGCCCATGATGCGCGGCGAGATGACATAGGCCTCGATCTGCATGTAGATCAGGTAGTAGATGGCGGCGATCAGGGCGGTGGTCGGTGAGCCGACAACGAGACACGTCAGCACGATGATGATCGAGCCGGTGAGCGTGCCGACGAGCGGGATCAGCGAGAAGAAGAACGCGATGACCGCCAGCACGGCGGGGAACGGCGCCTTGATGATCGACAGGAAGATCGCGCTCAGCACACCGTTGATGAGACCGAGCGTCACCTGACCGATGACGTAGTAGCCGACGGAGTCGGTGATCTGCTCGCCGAGGTCCATGAAGCGGGCACGCTTCGATGCCGGCACCAGCTGATAGACCGACCGCTTCAGGCTGGGCGTGGAGGCCGTGAAGTAGATGGTCAGGATCAGCACGATGAAGGCGCCGGCGAAACCGGCGACGAGCGCACCGATGATCGTGATGATGCTGCCGCCGACCTCGCTGCCGATGGCCCCGACATCGAGCGACGCGTACCAGTCCTCGATGTAGCTCCAGACCTCATCGACGTTGAGCGCCGGGAAGACGGTGTGCAGCCAGTCCTGGATCGCTCCGACGGGGTCGTCGAACATGCCGTCCTCGGCCAGTTTCTGGATGGCCGCCACCAGCTGCCCGATCTGCTGCACGATGATCGGCACCACCATGAGGATGATGCCGGCGAAGACGGCCAGCACCCCGAGGATCGTGATGAGCACCGCGGCCCAGCGGGGGAGCTTGCGTCGCTCGAGCCAGGCGACGATCGGGTCCAGGCCCAGGGAAAGGAACAGGGCGGTGCCCACGTACAGCAGGATGGTCTGGAGGTTCTGGATGCTGCCGATGAGGAGCAGTCCGAGACCGACACCCAACGTCGCGAGCAGCGCGGTGCGGAACGGGCTGTGCAGCTTCATCGAGTCCCCCTGCCGATCGACTTCGTGCCGATCCGATCGTGTCCGCCCAGGATACGCATGCCATGCGCCCAGTCCGTGGAATGCTCCCTCCCACGCGCCTCCCAGGTCATCCCCGCTAGTCTGAAATGTCGAATCGAAGGTTCGCGCTTCGTGTGCGCGTCCGGGAAAGGTGTTCTTCGTGCGTTTCGTGTGGGCGGTGCTGGCGTTCGTCCTCGCCACCGTGATGATCGGTGCGGGTATCGCTCAGCGGACGATCTTCCAGGGACCTCGGACCGAGACGGCGACGATCTCGGTCGAAGAGAAGACGCCGTACCTGTTGATCGACGGCGCGGTCCTCACCCAGATGCCCGGCACGCAGACGCTGCGCGCCCAGGCCGACGGCGATCTCTTCGCCTCCTACGGCCGCACGGCCGACATGGAGGCCTGGCTTTCCGACACGACGTACACGCACGTCACGCTGAAGGGTGACGGCAAGGTCGAGACCGCGGTCGTGGAGCCGGAGGTCGATGCCATCGCCGGTGCGACGCCGGAAGCCCCCGCCGAGGGCGCCGCGCCGGAGGACACAGCCGCTGATGCATCGTCGGATGCCGCGCCCGCCGCCGGCCGCAGCCCCGTGGGTTCGGATCTCTGGCTGGATGAGTACCAGCAGAAGGATCTTCTGATCGCTCCGCTGCAGCTGCCGGAGGAGATGAGCGTGCTTGTCGCCGCCGACGGCACCGCACCCGCGCCGAGCAAGGTGACCGTGACCTGGCCGCTGCAGAGCTCGACGCCGTGGGCGGGTCCGCTGATCGTCGGTGGCGGCATCCTCATGGCCATCGGCGTGTTCCTCTACATCCTCGGCATCCGTCACGCCCGCCGGAAGCGCGGGCCGCGCCGCAAGGGGCTGCCGCTGCCTGTGACCGAGCCGATCGACATCGCGGTCGATGGCGATGGCGATGGCAAGGGCGTGATCAGCAGCACCCCGAACTCGCGCCGTGCCGTCGCGAGCGGACGCCGTGCGTTCGCCGTCCTGCCTGTCATCGCCGTCTCAGCCCTGCTGTTCACCGGCTGCTCCGCCGACGCCTGGCCCCAGCTCGCACCCTCGGCGACGCCGTCCCCGACGGCGACGGTGATCGCGCCCGAGGGCCAGCAGGCCCCTGCGGTCACCAAAGCGCAGGCTGAGCGCATCCTCACCCGGATCGCCTCGACCGTCGCCGATGCCGACGCGGCGCTCGACGGCGACCTCGCCGACACGCGCCTGGAGGGGGCCGCGCTGGCCGCCCGCGACACGAACTACAAGCTGCGCGCCGCGCTCCCGGACCACCCGGCTCCGCCGCCCATCCTCTCCAAGCCCCTCGAGATCGTGCTGCCCCAGGCGTACGACGAGTGGCCGCGCTCGGTGATCGCGGTCGCCGACGACGAGGAGTCGAAGACGTCGAGCATCATGGTGCTGACGCAGCAGGATCAGTGGGCCGACTACAAGCTCGCCTACGTCGGCAGCCTCGAAGCGTCGACGTCGTTGCCGGATCTGGCGCCCTCGTACATCGGCGCTCCGGCTGTCGAACCCGACTCTCCCTTCCTCGTGATGCCGCCCGACGAGCTCGCAGCAGCGTACGCCGACGTGATCAACAACGGCGAAGCCAGCCCCTCCTACGAGCTCTTCGAAGTCGACGGCGACCAGTTGCGGACGAGCATCGCCGCCGACCGGGAGCGCCGGCTCGCGGACTTCAACACGACCGCCGCCGGGACCGGACAGCTCGTGTTCACGTCGGCGGCGGGGCCGCAGGTGCCCTACGCGCTGCAGACCGTCGAGAGCGGGGCCATCGTCGCGGTGAACATCAACGAGATCGAGACCGCGACGCCCACGGTCCCGGAAGCGGTGATCAAGTCCGGCGAGAAGAATCCGTCCGTGAAGACCCTCGCCGGCGCGGAGCAGTCGCCGACAGGGTTCGAGACCACCTACAGCGATCAGGTGTTCTTCTACGTGCCCGGCCCCGGGTCCAACGAGAAGATCCGCCTGCTCGGTTACTCGTCCGACATCCTCGATGCGAAGGTTCTTCCGTGACCGATCCCACTCTGGGCGCCTCGCTGCGCGGTGCCGTCGACCTGTCCACCCTGCGCAATCGGCCGGCATCCGCCGGACCGGCTGCCTCCGGACCGGCGGTGGCCGGTGACAACGCTCCCGTCCCCGGCGCCGGCGTCCTCGTGCCGTCCCTGGTGCTCGACGTCACCGACGAGACGTTCCCCCAGGTGCTCGAGCTGTCACGGACCGTTCCCGTGGTCGTCGACCTGTGGGCCGAGTGGTGCGGCCCGTGCAAGCAGCTGAGCCCCGTCCTCGAGAAGGTGGTGCTCGAGCTCGGTGGTCGGCTCGTCCTGGCGAAGGTCGACGTCGACGCCAATCCGCAGCTGTCACAGGCGTTCCGGGCGCAGTCGATCCCGATGGTCGTCGCCCTCGTGGCCGGGCAGCCGGTGCAGATGTTCACCGGAGCGGTGCCGGAGCAGCAGGTGCGCGAGGTGTTCGCGCAGCTCCTCCAGCTCGCGGCGCAGAACGGCGTGACCGGCTCGGCCGCCGTCGACGGTGAGGCCGCGGAAGAGGCGCCCGCCGAACCCGCGCTGCCGCCGCTGCACGCCGAGGCCTTCGAGGCGATCGAGGAGGGCGACTACGCTCGCGCCGTCCGCGCGTACGAGAAGGCCCTCGCCGAGAACCCCCGCGACGCCGAGGCGCGCGCCGGACTCGGACAGGTGCAGCTCCTGCTCCGCGTGCAGGGCGTCGATCTGCAGGCGGCACGTGCGGCCGCGGCGTCCGCTCCCTTGGACATCCCCGCCCAGCTGACCGTGGCCGACCTCGACATCACGGGCGGACACGTCGAGGATGCGTTCGCGCGCCTGCTCGATCTGTTCGCGCAGCTGCCGGCGGACGAGCGCGCGCCGGTGCGTGAGCGGCTCGTGGAGCTGTTCGGGCTGGTGGGTGACGCGGATCCGCGCGTCATCGCGGCGCGCGGTCGCCTCGCCTCGCTGCTGTTCTGAGGACGCAGCTGTTCTGACAGCGGGGCTGTTCCGAGGGCTGTCCGCTCAGCCCTGCGTGGGCGAGGGGATATGCGCACTCGTCTCGTGACGCAGCCACAGCACACCCAGCGGCGGCAGCACGAGAGATGCGCGGCCACTCGCGCCCGCGTGGACGACGCCCAGGTTCCCGGCGCCCGACCCTCCATACGCCTGCGCGTCGGTGTTCAGGATCTCGTGCCAGACGCCGCTCTCGGGCAGGTCCAGCTCGTACGACGTCAGCGGCTGGCCCGAGAAGTTGGCCACCACCACGATCGTGTTGCCGTGCCAGTCGCGCCGTGCGAACGCGATGACGTTCGGGTTCCACGTGGGGGAGCCGATCCGGGTGAAGGCCGCACCGTCGCTGTCACGCGCCCACAGGGCGGACTGCTCGCGGTACACGCGGTTCAGAACGCCGACGAACTGCTGCAGCTGGGCGTGCGTGGGCTGATCGAGCAGCCACCAGTCGAGTGAGCGTCCCTCGGACCACTCCGAGAGCTGACCGAACTCCTGGCCCATGAACAGCAGCTGCTTGCCGGGGTGGCCCCACATGTAGGCGAGGAACGCACGCATGTTCGCGAGCTGCTGCCAGTGGTCGCCCGGCATCCGGCCGAACAGGCTTCCCTTGCCGTGGACGACCTCGTCATGGCTGATCGGCAGCACGTAGTTCTCGCTGAACGCGTACACGAACGAGAACGACAGCTCGCCCTCGTGGTGCGCCCGGTAGATCGGATCGCGCTTGATGTACTGGAGCGAGTCGTTCATCCAGCCCATGTTCCACTTGAAGCCGAATCCGAGGCCCGCCTGGCTCGTGGGAGCCGTCACACCGGGGAAGCTGGTCGACTCCTCGGCGATCATCGCGATGCCGGGATAGCGCTTGTACGCGGTGGCGTTGACCTCCTGCAGGAAGCGGATCGCCTCGAGGTTCTCGCGACCGCCGTGCACGTTCGGCGCCCACTCGCCCTCGTTGCGCGAGTAGTCGAGGTACAGCATCGAGGCGACGGCGTCGACGCGCAGTCCGTCGACGTGGAACTCCTCGAACCAGTACAGGGCGTTCGCCACCAGGAAGTTGCGCACCTCGCTGCGGCCGTAGTCGAAGATGTAGGTGCCCCACTCGCGGTGCTCGCCACGGCGGGGGTCGGCGTGCTCGTACAGCGGCTCGCCGTCGAACCGGGCCAGCGCGAAGGCATCCTTCGGGAAATGGCCCGGAACCCAGTCCATGATCACGCCGATGCCGGCCTGGTGGAGCCTGTCGATGAGGTACCGCAGGTCGTCGGGGTGCCCGAACCGGCTGGTGGGCGCGTAGTAGCCGGTGACCTGATAGCCCCACGAGCCGCCGAAGGGGTGCTCGGCGAGCGGGAGGAATTCGACGTGGGTGAATCCCTGCCCGGTGACGTAGTCGATCAGCTCGTCCGCGGCGCCTCGGTAGGTCAGTCCCTGACGCCAGGAGCCGAAGTGCAGCTCGTAGACCGACATCGGCCGCGACACGGGGGTCGAGCGGGCGCGCTCCGCCAGCCAGGCGGTGTCGCCCCAGGAGTAGGACGAGCCGACGACGACGGATGCCGTGGCCGGAGGCACCTCGGCGAACCGGGCCATCGGATCGGCCTTGAGCGCCCATTCGCCGGAGCGCCCCCGCAGCTCGAACTTGTAGGTCGTGCCCTGGCCGATGCGCGGCACGAAGATCTCCCACACGCCGCTCGCGCCCATGGAGCGCATGGCGTGGCCCTGGCCGTCCCACCCGTTGAAGTCGCCGACGACCCGCACCGCGCGCGCGTTGGGCGCCCACACGGCGAAGGCGGTGCCCATCGTGCCGTCGTGCTCCCGTTCGTGCGCGCCGAGCGCGCGCCACAGCTCTTCGTGGCGCCCTTCTGCGATCAGATGCAGGTCGAGCTCGCCGATCGTCGGGGTGTGACGGTACGGGTCGTCCGCGACGTAGTCCGGTCCCTGCGCGTACGTGGCGAGCAGTTCGTAGCGGGCCAGCCCGCCGGCGCGCGTGCCCTCCCAGATCCCGGCCCGCACGTGCTCGAGCGGCACGCGCGTGCCGTCGGCGAAGACGGCCGTGACACTCCGGGCGAGGGGCCGGCGGGCGCGGATCGTCCACGTCGCCGTGCCTTCGGCATCCGTGTCGGGATGGATGCCGAGCACGGCGTGAGGGTCGTGGTAGGTGCCCGTCGAGACGGCATCGAGGATCTGGTCGGAGAGCGTCATCGCGGCCCTTTCACATGGAGGATATGGACCGGCTCGGTGAACGCGTCCAGCATCACGTAGTTGTGGTCCGCCCACGTCCATCGGGCGCCGGTCACGAGGTCTTCGACCTCGTACGGCGAACCGGGCTCGACGCCCCAGATGCGGGTGTCGAGGTGGACCATGGTCTGGCGCACCGAGTGGGGATCGGTGTTGACCACGACGATGATGGTGTCGCTGCGACCGTCGGGCGAGAGCGCCGCGTCGAGGTGCTTGGCGTAGACCAGGATCGCGTCGTCGTCGCTCCAGTGGACGCTGAGGTTGCGCAGCTGGCGGAGTGCGGGGTGCGCGCGACGGATCTCGTTGAGCCGCGCGAGGAACGGGGCCAGCGAATCGCCGTGCTCGACGGCGCCGGCCCAATCCCGGAACTTGTACTCGTACTTCTCGTTGTCGATGTTCTCCTCGGAGCCCGGGCGCGCCACGTTCTCGTAGAGCTCGTAGCCGGCGTACACGCCGTAGCTCGGTGCCGCGGTGGCCGCGATGGCGGCACGGATGCGGTAGGCGGCGCGCCCACCGAACTGCAGGTACTCGGTGAGGATGTCGGGCGTGTTGACGAAGAGGTTCGGACGGAGGAAGTCGTCGGTCTCGTGCGCGAGCGCGGACAGGAACTCTTCGAGCTCGGTCTTGGTGTTGCGCCAGGCGAAGTACGTGTAGCTCTGCTGGAAGCCGGCGGCGGCGAGACTCTGCATCGGCGCAGGCCGCGTGAACGCCTCGGCGAGGAAGACCACGTCGGGCTCCTCCGCGGTGATGGTGGCGATGAGCCACTCCCAGAACTGCAGCGGCTTCGTGTGCGGGTTGTCCACGCGGAAGATGCGCACTCCCTGCGCTATCCAGTGGCGCACGATCCGGAGCACCTCGGCACGGATGCCCGCCGGATCGTTGTCGAAGTTGACCGGGTAGATGTCCTGGTACTTCTTCGGCGGGTTCTCGGCGAACGCGATGGAGCCGTCGGGGAGCGTCGTGAACCACTCGGGGTGCGCGGCGACCCAGGGGTGGTCGGGCGCCGCCTGCAGGGCGAGATCGAGGGCGACCTCGATCCCCACGGCGCGCGCGCTGCGCACGAACGCCCGGAAGTCGGCGAGCGTGCCGAGGTCGGGGTGGACCGCGTCGTGTCCCCCGGCTGCCGAGCCGATGGCCCACGGAGAGCCGGGATCTTCCGGACGGGCCTCGAGCGTGTTGTTCGGCCCCTTGCGGTTCACGGTGCCGATCGGATGGATCGGCGGCAGATAGAGGACGTCGAAGCCCATCTCGGCCACCGCCGGCAGCCGTTTGGCTGCGGTGCGGAAAGTGCCGCTCTTCACGGTGCCGTCCTTGAGGCGGCGGGCGCCCTCGGAGCGGGGGAAGAACTCGTACCAGGCGCCGACACCGGCGCGCTCCCGCTCGACCAGGAGCTCGAAGTCGTCGCCGATCGTTTCCAGCGACATGAGGGGGCGCGCCTCGAAGAAGTCCGCGATCGCCGGATCCTCGACGATGGCGAGCGCTCCGATGTCGTCGACGGCGGAGTCCCGGAGTGATGCCGCCGCGGCGCCGAGTGCGCGCCGTTCGGCCGCCGGGCGCCCCTTCTCGGTTCCGGCGCGCTCGAAGAGCAGAGCTCCGAGCTCGCGCATGACCGCGGCATCCACACCCGCCGCGATCTTGACCGAGGCGGCATGCTCCCACGTCGCGAAGTCGTCGCCGAAGGACTCGAAGCGGAAGTGCCAGATGCCCTGCTCGAGCAGCGCCACTTCGGTCTGCCAACGGTCGAATCCGTCGTTCAGCGCGTGCAGGCGATGCAGCGATTCGTCTCCGGACGGCGAGAAGAGACGCACCTGCACGCCGATGCGATCGTGTCCCTCGCGGAATGCCGTGACGCGGAACGGCACGACCTCGCCGTGGAAGGCCTTGGGTCGGTAATCACCCCAGGGGACGGCCGGTGACGGCTGAGCGAGGGGAACACGCCGCGCTGCGGTGTCGCGTTCTGCCTGCCAGGCACGGATGTCGCGGACAGGGAGGGCCGAGGCGCTCCGCCAGGGGCGGGAGCGCTGAGAGCGCGTCGTCGTGACCACGTGTCGAACCTATCGCGCGTCCGACCGGGATGACAGCGACGTGACGGCGGGCCGCCGCCGGATCGCAGCCGGTCTACTCGGCACGGAAGAGGCGCATGGTCGTGCCGGCGAGGGCGATCGCGTCGCCGGGCGCGAAGACCGGCTGGGCCTCGGACGGCGTCTCGTCGGCGCTGGACCACAGCGATGCGTACCGCGTCACGCCGTCCACGTCCGGCAGCGTGACGGTGGTCGGCCGCTCAGTGCCGTGGATCATGAGGAGGACGCGGTTGAACCCCTCGAACTCGGGCGTCGAGGCGGCCACGTACTGCAGCGTGCGGTGCGCGGGGTCGGTCCACCGCTCGATCGACATGGTCTGGCCGTTCTCGTCGTACCACTCCATGACGGATGCCGACGGCGTGCGTTCGCCGAGCCGCGCGAAGCGGCCGGGGCGCAGGGCCGGGTTCTCCCGGCGCAGTCGCAGGAGGTGACGCACATGCGCGTACAGATCCCGCTGCCATGGGGCGTGCTCCCACGACAGCCAGGTGAGCGCGGAGTCGTGGCAGTAGGCGTTGTTGTTGCCCCGCTGCGTGCGTGCGAACTCGTCGCCCGCCGTCAGCATGGGCACGCCGGCCGAGAGAAGGAGCGTGCCGAGCAGGTTGCGCATCGCCTTGCGTCGCGTGGCGAGGATCGCCTGGTCGTCCGTGGGGCCTTCGGCACCGTGGTTGAAGGAGCGGTTCGTGTCGGCGCCGTCGCGGTTGTGCTCCCCGTTGCCGACGTTGTGCTTGACGTCGTACGAGACCAGATCACGCAGCGTGAAACCGTCGTGCGCCGTCACGAAGTTCACTCCCGCGAGAGGGCCGCGCTCGTCGGCGAAGGTGTTCGCCGAGCCGGCGAGGCGGTTCGCGAAGCCGCCGATCCCGACGGGCGAGGTGGACGCGCGCCGCGCGTAGTCGACGTCGCTCAGCCAGAAGTTGCGGACGCGATCGCGGTAGCGGTCGTTCCACTCGCTCCAGCCGTCCCCGAAGTTGCCGGTCTGCCAGCCGCCCATGCCGACGTCCCACGGCTCTGCGATCTTCTTGACACCCGCCAGTGCGGGGTCGTCCACGATCGCGCGCAGCAGCGGGTGCTCCGGCGTGAAGACATGCGTCCGGTCGCGGCCGAGCGTCGCGGCGAGGTCGAAGCGGAAGCCGTCGATCTGCACGTCGTTCGCCCAGTACCGCAGCGAGTCCAGCACCAGGCGGGCCGCGGCATCCGTCGAGGTGTCCAGGGAATTGCCGCAGCCGGTGACGTCGATGTACACGCCGTCGTCCTGCTGGCGGTAGTACGCGCGGTTGTCGATGCCGCGCAGGCTCGAGCGGGGACCGCCGATGCCTTCTTCGGCGGTGTGGTTGTAGACCACGTCGAGGATCACCTCGAGCCCGGCCTCGTGGAGGAGGCGCACCATGCCCTTGAACTCCCGCAGGACCGCCTCAGGGCCTTGGCGACGCGCGTCCTCCGTGGCGTACGCGCCGTGCGGGGAGAAGAATCCGAGCGAGTTGTAGCCCCAGTAGTTCGCGAGACCGTGCTGGAGCAGTCTCGGCTCCGTGGCGAAGGCGTGGACCGGGAGGAGTTCGATGCTCGTGACGCCGAGGTCCAGGAAATGCTGGACCATGGCGGGATGGGCGAGCCCGGCATACGTCCCGCGCAGGGCTCCGGGAACATCGGGATGCCGCTTCGACAGGCCCTTGAGGTGGCCCTCGTAGATGACGGTGCGGTCCAGCGGGACCGCGGGCTTGGAGACGCCGCCCCAGTCGAACGACCCCTCGACGACGGCCGATCGCCACCCGTCGTAGCCGGTGCGGTCGAGGCCGCGCGCGTACGGGTCGAGCAGGAGCGTGCCCCGGTTGAACGTGTTGCCGGCACCCGGAGGGCCGTCGACGCGGATGGCATAGCGGACACCCGGGCGCAGCAGAGGAGTCGTGACCTCCCACACCCCGCCGCCGATCGCGGCGAGCGGCTCGGTCGCCGTGATCCAATCGAGGTCCGTGTCGTCGAACACGACGAGGTCGACGGCGTCCGCCGCGCCGGACCAGACGCGCAGCCGGCCGCCGTCGGCATCCAGCACGACACCCAGCCCGTCGAGCTGCGGGCTCAGCAGCGCCGCGGCTGGCGGCGAGAGGACGGACTGCGGGCTGACCATGCGGACTACCATAACCATGGTCCGAGTCGGACTTGTTACGAGACCCGGTCCCGTGCTCCTTGAGACTCGGGTGCAGCCGTGGGGACATGATCACGAGGGGGATCAGGGCGATGGGCGATCTGCGCGTGTATCTGGACCACGCGGCGACGGCGCCGCTGCGGCCCGAGGCACGGGATGCCTGGCTCGATGCGGC
This sequence comes from Microbacterium sp. ZW T2_14, assembly GCF_044987405.1. Lineage (NCBI taxonomy): Bacteria > Bacillati > Actinomycetota > Actinomycetes > Micrococcales > Microbacteriaceae > Microbacterium > Microbacterium sp. ZW T2_14. Next base: position 42,298 of record NZ_JBJDRK010000042.1, read on the forward strand.
CACGACGGTCGGCAACGCGTCGTCGATCCACGGTGCCGGCCAGCATGCGCGTCGGGTGCTCGAAGAGTCGCGCGAGCGGCTCGCCGCGGTGATCGACGCGGATCCGATCGAGATCGTCTTCACCTCCGGTGGCACCGAGGCCGTGAACCTCGCCGTCAAGGGTCTGTGGTGGGCGCGCCCCACCGATGCGGACGCTGTCGTGCTGCCGGACGGCGAGCATCACGCGACGCTCGACGCCGTGGGGTGGCTCGAGACCCAGGGCGCGCGGGTGCGTCATGTCGGCATCGACGCCGTCGCCCGCATCCGGCCCTCGGCCTTCGCCGCAGCACTCCCGGGCGCCGCTCTCGCCACCGCTCTGGTCGCCAACAACGAAGCCGGCACCGTCAACGATGCCGCAGCGCTGGGCGCGGCGGCGACAGAGGCCCGCGTGCCGCTGCACATGGATGCCGTCGCCGCATTCGGGCACGTGCCGGTGTCGTTCCGGGCGTGGCGCGGCGAGGCCCGCGGACGCGCTGGTCTGGTCGCGCTGAGCGTGTCGGCGCAC
>NZ_JBJDRK010000043.1:0-41937 GCF_044987405.1 Microbacterium sp. ZW T2_14
TTCCCGCTCCGTTCGGTCCCACCAGTCCATAGAACGTGCCCGTCGGCACGGTGAGGTCGATGCCGTCGACGGCGTGGGTGCTCCCGAACCGCTTGGTGACCCCCCGGAGCACGAGCGCGTCGGCCGACCAGGAAACCGCGGCTGCGGCATCCCTTCTCCCTGCCGTGCCTCCGCTCGCGGCCCCAACGGGCGACGCGCTCGTGCTCCGGGGGGTCACCAAGCGGTTCGGGAGCACCCACGCCGTCGACGGCATCGACCTCACCGTGCCGACGGGCACGTTCTATGGACTGGTGGGACCGAACGGAGCGGGAAAGACCACGACGCTGTCGATGATCGCCGGCCTGCTCGAACCGGATCGCGGCACCATTCACATCGGGGGAGTGGATGCCGCCGCCAAGCCCCTCGCTGCCAAGAAGCTGATGGGCGTGCTGCCGGATCGACTGCGCACCTTCGATCGCCTCACCGGCCGCCAGCTGCTCTACTACTACGGCGTGCTGCGCAAGCTCCCGCCCGCCGTCGTCGAGAGCCGCACCGCTGATCTGGCGCGCGCGTTCGACCTCGAAGACGCCCTCGGTCGGAGTGTGTCCGACTACTCGGCCGGCATGCTGAAGAAGGTGATGCTGGCCGGAGCGCTGATCCACTCGCCGCGTCTGCTCGTCTTGGACGAGCCGTTCGAGGCGGTCGACCCGGTCTCGAGCTCGATCATCCTCGACATCCTCTCCGCCTACGTCGCGCACGGCGGCACGGTGATCCTCTCGAGCCACGGCATGGAGTTCGTCGAGCGCGTCTGCACCCGCGTGGCAGTCATCGTCGCCGGACAGGTGCTCGCCGAAGGCACGGTCGCCGAGGTCCGGGGCGAGCTGACGCTGGAGCAGCGCTTCGTCGAACTGGCCGGGGGCCTCAGCGACGTGGAGGGTCTCGAGTGGCTGCACACGTTCTCCGACTGAGGATCGCGCTGCTGCTCGGCACGCTCCGCGGAGACGCGGCGCACGTCGTCCGCGTCGTCGGCGCCCTGCTTCTTCTTCTCGTCGCGACGGGTGCGGCGTGCTGGAGTCTGCTGACGATGCGGGATGCCGCCACCGAGGAGGTGCTCGCCGTCACGGTTCTCGGTGGCTCGGCGGTCACTCTGGGCTTCGCGCTCGCGCCGCTCTTCGGGTCGGTGGACGACCCGCTGGACCCGCGGCGATTCGCGCTCTTCGGCCTGCCGCGCGGCGGGCTCGCGCTCGTGCTCGCGGTCGCCGGACTGATCAGCGTGCCGATCCTCGTGCTGCTGGCCGTCGCGGTGTGCGCCGCGATCGTCTGGGCCGACCACGGCGTTCCGGTCGGCGTCGGGATCGTCAGCGTCGTGCTGGGCGTCCTGACGTGCACGCTGCTGGCGCGCGTGTGCATGGCGCTGGCGTCGCTGTTCCTGAGAGAGCGACGCTCGCGCGAGCTGTCCGGCGTCTTCGTTCTCGTTGTGCTCGTGGTCGTGGTGCCGGTCGGCGTGTTCCTGGCATCGCTCGAATGGCAGGGCTCCGTGCCTGCGCAGCTGCTCGAGGCGGTGGATGCGCTGGCGGTGACGCCTCTCGGCGCTGCGTGGGCGCTCCCCGGCGTCGTCGCGGTCGGGGGCGAGGCCTGGCTGCCCGTCCTCGTGGCGGTGGGAACCATCATCGTGCTCGGTCTGCTGTGGGCCTGGGCGGTGCGCCGGCTGCTCACGACGACGGAACGGCCCACCACCGGCCGCGCGCGCGGCGGTCTCGGCTGGTTCGGGGTGGCTCCTGGCACCCCCGGAGGCGCGGTCGCGGCGCGCAGCCTCGTCTACTGGTTCGGTGATCGGCGCTACGTCGTCAACGGCCTCGTGATCCCTTTCGCGGCCGCCATCACGGTGGTGCCGCTGCTCGTCGCAGGCGTCCCGCCCGAGCTCGTCGCGCTCGTGCCCGTGCCGTTCGCCGCGCTGTTCCTCGGCTGGCTGCCGCACGACGATCTCGCCTACGACTCCACCGCGGTGTGGATGCACATCGCCAGCGGCATGCGCGGCGTCTCCGATCGCGTCGGACGCCTGGTGCCGGTGCTCCTCGTCGGTGTGCCGCTGCTGGCGGTCGCCATCCCGGTCGCGACGCTGCTGCATGGGCGTTGGGCGGTGCTGCCGGCGCTCACCGGGGTGTGCGCGGCGCTGTTCCTGTCGGGCCTGGGGCTGTCGAGCATCTCGTCGGTCGTCGCCCCGTACGCGGTGTCGCGCCCCGGCGAGAGCCCTTTCCAGCAGCCGCAGCGCACGACCGCCGTGGGCGCCCTGGCGCAGGGAGCGGTGATGCTGGGAGCGCTCGTCCTGTCGGCGCCGGTGCTGTGGTGCGGCTGGCTCGCGCTGCAGGGAGACACGGATGCCGCGGACATGGCGCTGTGGGGAGGGCTCGCCATCGGACTCGGCGTGCTCGCCGTCGGCATCACGATCGGTGCGATCGCCTTCGAGCGGCGCGGCGGGCGCCTGATGGAGTTCGCCGAGTCGACCTGACCTCGTCCGGACCGGCCCGACCGCGTCGAGCCCCGACTACACTGGCAGACCATGAGCACCCCGCTGGACAGCCCCGACCAGGGCGGAATCGCGACCCTCGATCGCGAGCTCGAAGAGCTCCTCAAAGAAGAGAACATCGAGCCGGGTGACCACGAGCGCTTCTCGCATTACGTGAAGAAGGACAAGATCCTCGAGTCAGCGATCACGGGAAAGCCGGTGCGCGCGCTGTGTGGCAAGAAGTGGACACCCGGCCGTGATCCGGAGAAGTTCCCGGTCTGCCCGACCTGCAAAGAGATCTACGAGTCCCTCGGCGCCTGAGGCGCGGTCGACCGTGCGCCCGTCCGGTCACTCCGCGTCCGCGTAGATCGTCGGGATGGCGGGGTCGGACCGGCTCAGGGCGAGAGCGCGCACCGGGAGCTCCTCCCGCACGCGGGCGTGATGAGCCCGCGCGGCCTCCACGCCGGCGGGGCCTTCGAATGCGGCATCCGGCTCCCCGTCGGTCACCAGCGGCACCTGCAGCGCACGCGCGCCGGGGTGCGACGCGCCGGTGTCCAGCGCCTCGAAGCCATCCGACACGACGACGAGCTCGCTCGTCGCGGTTCCCTCCTCGAGCGTGCGGAACGCGGCCTTGCGGCCGCCCTTGGATGCCTTGTCGGTGGACGCCTTCGCCACCCCCACCCACCCGCCTTGGGCGTCCTGCCGCGCGACGAGCTTGTAGACCATGCCCGCCGTCGGCGTGCCCGATCCGGTGACCACCGAGGTTCCGACACCGTACGAGTCGACGGGGGATGCCGCGAGCGCCGCGATGGCGTACTCGTCGAGGTCGCTCGTGACGGTGATCCGGGTGCCGGTCGCCCCCAGCGCGTCGAGCTGCGCGCGCACTTCGGCCGCCACGGTGGGCAGGTCGCCGGAATCTATCCGGACCCCGCCGAGCCCGGTGCCCGCGATCCGCACAGCGGTCTCCACGCCGCGGTGGATGTCGTAGGTGTCGACCAGGAGCGTGGTGTCCGTGCCCAGGGCATCGATCTGCGCGCGGAAGGCGTCCTCCTCGGTGTCGTGCAGGAGGGTCCACGAGTGCGCGGCGGTGCCCATCGTGGGGATGCCCCACAGCCGGCCCGCTTCGAGATTCGAGGTCGCGGCGAAACCGGCGATGTAGGCCGCGCGCGCGGCCGCCACGGCCGAACCCTCCGCCGCCCGCCGGGAGCCCATCTCGGCAAGCGGCCGGTCACCGGCGGCGACGCTCATGCGCGCGGCCGCCGTGGCGATGGCCGAGTCGTGGTTGAGCACGCTCAGCGCGAGCGTCTCGAGCACGACGGCCTCGGCGAAGCTGCCCTCGACCGTAAGGATGGGCGAGCCGGGGAAGTAGAGCTCGCCCTCGCGGTACCCGGTGATCGAGCCGGTGAAGCGGTAGCCCTCGAGGAAGTCGAGGGTCGAGGCATCCACCACCTTCTCGTCGCGCAGGAACCGCAGCTCTTCGTCGTCGAAGCGGAAATCGCGGATCAGCGAGAGCAGGCGGCCCGTGCCGGCCACGACGCCGAACCGTCGCCCCGCCGAGAGTCGCCGCCCGAACAGCTCGAAGACGCAGCGGCGGTCGGCGGTGCCGTCGCGCAGGGCCGCGTCGACCATCGTGAGCTCGTAGCGGTCGGTCAGCAGGGCGGTCGAGGCGCCCCCTCGCGAGGCGTGGCCGTGGGTCATGCGGGCCAGCCTAGTGAGCGGCTGGCGTAGGCTGGGGCATCGTGAACGACGCGCCGATCGGAATCTTCGACTCCGGAGTCGGCGGTCTCACCGTCGCGCGGGCCGTCTCGGCGCTGCTGCCCCAGGAGTCGATCCTCTACATCGGCGACACGGCGCGTTCGCCCTACGGGCCGAAGCCCATCGCGGACGTCCGCCGCTACGCGCTCGAGGTGCTCGACGACCTGGTGGACCAGGGCGTGAAGATGCTCGTCATCGCCTGCAACACCGCATCGGCCGCCATGCTCCGCGACGCGCGCGAGCGCTACGACGTGCCGGTCGTCGAGGTGATCAACCCGGCGGTGCGTACAGCGATGTCCACGACCCGCAACGGGCGCGTCGGAGTGATCGGCACCGCCGGCACGATCTCGTCAGGGGCGTACCAGGACATGCTCGGCGTCAACGCCCAGCTGACCGTGTTCGCGCAGGCCTGCCCTCGCTTCGTGGAGTTCGTCGAGGCCGGTGTCACGGGCTCGCCCGAGGTGCTCGCCGTCGCCGAGGAGTACCTGGCACCGCTGCGCCACGCCGGGGTCGACACGCTGGTGCTCGGCTGCACCCACTATCCGTTCCTGGAGGGTGCCATCAGCTACGTGATGGGACCGGAGGTGAGCCTCGTGTCGAGCGACACCGAGACCGCGAAGGACGTCTACCGCCAGCTGGTCTCCCGCGATCTGCTTGCGGGACCGGATGCCGAGCCCCAGCATGTCTACGAAGCCACCGGTGCGTCGGCCGACGACTTCCTTCGTCTCGCCCACCGCCTGATGGGCCGCGAGGTCAGCTCCGTGCGACTGGTGCAGACCGGCGCCATCGACCTGCCCACCCGCCTCAGCTGAGGCATCCGTGTCCCACAATCCCCCCACCATGTCCCGAAACCCACCGTTCCCGGCGTCGGGAAGCGATCGAATTCGGGACCTGCGCACCGTCAGAGGAGAGAAATGACCGACATCACCCGTGCCGACGGTCGCACCGTCGACCAGCTGCGTCCCGTCACGATCGAGCGGGGCTGGTCGAGTCAGGCCGAAGGCTCGGCGCTCATCTCGTTCGGCAACACCAAAGTGCTGTGCACGGCGTCGTTCACGAACGGCGTGCCGCGCTGGCTGAGCGGCAAGGGCAAGGGCTGGATCACGGCCGAGTACGCCATGCTGCCGCGCGCCACGAACGAGCGCAACGACCGCGAGAGCGTCAAGGGCAGGATCGGCGGGCGCACCCACGAGATCTCGCGGCTGATCGGACGGGCCCTGCGCGCCGTCGTCGACACGAAGGCGCTCGGCGAGAACACGATCGTCATCGACTGCGACGTGCTCCAGGCCGACGGCGGCACCCGCACGGCCGCGATCACGGGCGCGTACGTCGCTCTGGCCGACGCCATCGAGTGGGGCCGGCGCAAGAAGTTCATCGGACAGAAGGCGAACGTGCTCTTCGACTCGGTGGCGGCCGTGTCCGTCGGCATCATCGACGGCGAGCCGATGCTCGATCTCGCCTACGTCGAGGACGTGCGCGCCGAGACCGACATGAACATCGTCGTCACCGGCCGCGGCCTGTTCGTCGAGGTGCAGGGCACGGCGGAGGGCGCGCCGTTCGACAAGCGCGAACTGGATGCGCTCCTCGAACTCGGCGTGAACGGCTGCGCCGACCTGCGCACGCACCAGCTCGCCGCACTCGGCGAGGGAGCCGGCGAGGGCGCAGCGTGACGGCGCACCCGGACGACATGGCCGAGGCGATCGCCGCCGCAGAGGCCCAGACGGCGGTGGCAGGCTCGGACGTGAACGGGGCTGTGCGTCAGATCGTCCTCGCCACCCACAACCGTCACAAGGTCGAGGAGTTCCAGGCGATCGTGGCGGCCACGCGCCCGGACCTCGTCGTCGTCGCCTACAACGGCCCCGAGCCCATCGAGGACGGCGTCACCTTCGCCGAGAACGCGCTGATCAAGGCACGCGCCGCGGCGGAGCACACCGGTCTGCCGGCGCTCGCCGACGACTCGGGCATCTGCGTGGACGTGCTCGGCGGCGCCCCCGGCGTGTTCTCCGCCTACTGGGCAGGGCACGCGAAGGATGCCGCGGCCAACCTGAACCTGCTGCTCGACCAGCTCTCCGACATCCGAGACCCGCACCGGACGGCGCAGTTCGTCTCGACGATCGCGTTCGTCGTGCCCGGCGAGGCGTCGCGGGAGGGCGTGGTCGAGGGCGTTTGGCCCGGCCGCCTCGCCACCGCGGCGGCGGGTGAGGGCGGCTTCGGCTACGACCCGATCTTCATCCCGGACGGCCAGGAGGCCGACGCCGAGCGGACGGTCGGCGAGTGGACGGCGCTCGAGAAGAACGCCGCATCCCACCGCGCCCGCGCGTTCGACGCGCTCGCCCCGCTGCTCGCGGAGCTCTGAGCGGCGCGCGTGGGCTGCGACTGAGAATCACGATCATTCCCGACTAGCCGGAACGGCGGCCGGCGACAGCTGCCGGGCTTAGCCTGGGCGCATGCACGATCACGCGCCGACCGGGATCCGGGGAGCGGGCAACCGCCGCCTGCTCGCGATCTCGCTCGCGATCACCTCGACGGTGATGGTGGTGCAGGTGGTCGGTGCAGCGCTGTCGGGATCCCTGGCGCTCTTCGCGGACGCAGCCCATATGTTCACCGACGCGGCGGCCCTCGTGATCGCGCTCGTCGCCAGCACCGTGGCCGCGCGGCCGGCCAACGACCGCCGCACGTTCGGCTACCAGCGCGCCGAGGTGTTCGGCGCCCTCGTCAACGGCGTCATCCTTCTCGTGCTGTCGGCCTGGGTGGCGTACGAGGCGGTGGTGCGCCTGCTGAACCCGGGCGAGGGTGAGATCGCCGGCGGCCTCATGCTCGTGGTCGCCGTCGTCGGACTGGTGGCGAACGCCGTCGCGATGTGGTTGCTCAGTGCGGCGCAGCGGCACAGCATCAACGTGCGGGGCGCTTATCTCGAGGTGCTCGGCGACCTCATCGGCTCGGCCGCCGTGATCATCGCGGCGGTCGTCGTCCTCACCACCGGGTGGGATCAGGCCGACGCGATCGCGTCGCTGCTCATCGCGGCCATGATCGTTCCCCGCGCCATCCGGCTTCTCGGCGAGGTCGTGTCGGTGCTCGCCGAGTCGGCGCCGAAGGGGACGCACGTCACCGAGATCCGCGACCACATCCTCGCCACCCCGGGCGTCGTGGACGTGCATGACGTCCATGTCTGGCAGCTGACCCGCGGCGCACCGGTGTTCACGGCGCACGTGGTGGTCGACGACGCCGCACTCGGCGACGGCCGGGCCGCCGGCATCCTGAGTGGTCTGCAGAACTGCCTGTCGCAGCACTTCGACGTCGAGCACTCCACCTTCCAGCTGGAGCCCGCCGGTCACGTCGAGCACGACGCGCACGCCTGAGCGCAGCTGGGCGGTGCGCGCGGCGCGTCAGTCCTCCCGGCGCACCTCGTCCGGCCTCTTGTCGGGGCGCAGGCCGCGCCAGCGCGGGTGGCGCATGATGCCGGCAGGGGTGAACTCGCCGTACTCGACCTCGCCCACGAGCTCCGGCCGCACCCACAGCGCGTCACGCGCGTCCAGCGGCGGCACGCCGACGAGCGGATTGGCGTCGGTGCGCAGCGGCAGCAGCTTCTTCATGAGCGTGGCCAGGGTCGAGTCGCTGAAGCCCGTTCCGACGCGACCCGCGTAGCGGAGACCCGCTTCGTCGGGGATCCCGAGCAGCAAGGATCCGAAGGTGTTGCTGCGGCCGCCCTTGCCCGGGCGGATGCCGGCGATCACGACCTCCTGCGTGCGGGTGATCTTCACCTTCAGCCACGCCTCCGAGCGGCCTCCGCGCAGGTACCGCGAACTTGGATTCTTGACCACGATCCCCTCGAGCCTCAGCTGGACGCTCGTGTCGAGCGCGGCGTCCACGTCGTCGAACACCGGAGGGACTGCGATCGCGTCGACGGCTGCCGCGGCCACCGCTTCGAGGACGTCGCGCCGCTCTCGGAGCGGAAGGTCGGCGAGGTCGTCTCCGTCGTGAGACAGCACATCGAAGAGGTAGTAGTGCACCGGGGTCCGCCGGGCTTTGCGGGCGATGTCGCCCGCGCGCTCGAGGTTCATGCGGGTCTGCAGCAGCGGGAAGCTCGGCCGCCCGTCGGGTTCGAGCGCGACGAGCTCGCCATCGAGCACCGCGGGCTCGCCGCCGAGACCGGCGTCCACGGCCGTCAGCTCGGGGTAGCGATGGGTCACCTCGTTGCCGCTGCGTGCGAACAGACGCAGCCGATGGCCGTCCCACACGCCGACGGCGCGGATCCCGTCCCACTTCATCTCGACCCAAGCGGGCTCGCCCCATCGCTCCGACGCGGCGCGGGCGGCAGCGGGGGTGGCCGTCGTCGACAGCATGGGGCGCAGCTCCTCGCCCGCGGGGAGCGGCCGCGACGAACGTGCCGCGGAGTCGCCGTCGCCATGGTGAGGCGTCCTCCCGGCAGCAGGAGGATCCGCCGCGCGCCGCTCCGCCTGCGGCGTCTCTGCTGCCCCGGGTGCCCCGAGCCCCGGTTCCGCCGCGTGGGAGGCGCGTCGCTCGCGGCCGGCACGGGGCGACGGCCGCGCCTCATCGGCCTGCGGCGTGGCTTCGACGACGATGCCGTCCGGCTGCGGCCGGCCCTCGGCATCCGTCTTCATCCGGTGCAGGAGCCAGCTCGACTTCTCGCCCTCGCCCTCGGTGCGGATGAGCGCGAGGCGCACGCGTCCGAGGGGGCCGCCCGGGCGCCCCTCGAGGGTCGCGATGATCTCGTCGTCGCGCCACTTCTCGAGGTCGTACCGGCCGTCGTCCCAGATCGTCACCGTGCCGCCGCCGTACTCGCCCGCCGGGATCGTGCCCTCGAAGGTGCCGTACTCCATCGGATGGTCCTCGGTCATGACGGCGAGGTTGTTCCGCTTGTAGGAGTGCGGGACGCCCCGGGGGACCGCCCAGCTCACGAGCACCCCGTCGTGCTCGAGCCGGAAGTCCCAGTGCAGCCGGCTCGCGTGGTGCTCCTGGATCACGAAGCGGGGCCGCTCGCCCGACGGGGTGGCGCCGAGCGGGTTGGCCGGAACGGGCTCGGGGGTGCGCTGCGCACTGCGCTTGGAGATGTAGGCCGACAGCGGGCCGGACTCGGCCTCGCGTCCGCCGGCGTGGAAGCCGAGTGCCGCCATCGGATCGCCGATGGTCTCCATCCGCTCGAGCACCTCGGTGAACGTGAGGTGGCGCAGTTGCGGGTCGTCGAGCTCGTCCCACGTGCGGGGCGCGGCGACGGTGGGGTGTGCGCGACCGCGGAGCGAGTACGGGGCGATCGTCGTCTTCGACCCGTTGTTCTGGCTCCAGTCGATGAGCACCTTGCCGTGGCGCTCGCTCTTCTTCATGCTGCTGACCACGAGGTCGCGGTGGTCCGCCTCGATCGCCCGGGCGAGCTCGTTCGCGAGCGCGGACGCCTGCTCGGTCGACTGGCCGGGCGGCAGCGCGGTGTAGAGGTGGATACCCTTGCTGCCGCTGGTCACCGGGTACGGGTCCAGCCCCATGCCGAGAAGGATGTCGCGAGCCCAGCCCGCGACGACCGCGCACTCCTGCAGACCGACGCCGGGACCGGGATCGAGGTCGAGCACGAGGCGGTCGGCCGGCCCTCGACCGCCGTCCGGCGCGAAGCGCCACTGCGGCACGTGGAGCTCGAGGCTCGCCACCTGCGCCAGGTAGACGAGCGTCGGGATGTCGCCGACCAGCGGATACTCCTTGGTTCCGGTGGAGTGGGGGATCGGCATCCGTCTCACCCAGGAGGGCGCGCCGCGCTCGAGGTCCTTCGCGAAGAAGACCATTCCGGGATCGTCCTCGGTGCCCACCCCGTCGGGCCACCGCTTGCGCGTAACGGGACGCCCGATCACGTGGGGGATCAGCACCTCGCCGATGCGCGAGTAGTAGTCGATGACCTCGCCCTTGGTGGTGCCGGTCTCGGGGTAGAGCACCTTGCCGAGGTTGGTGATCCGCAGGCGTCGACCGCCGATGCGCACCAGCTGCTCGTCGCCCGCCATGCGGACAGAGTATCGGCGACGGGCACAAGGGGTGGCCCGGTGTCGGCGCACTGGTGTTCACTGGTGGGATGAGGGCGATCTGGAAGGGTGCACTGACGTTCGGGCTCGTCAACGTGCCGGTGAAGGTGTACTCGGCGACCGAGGACCATGACGTGTCGCTGCATCAGGTGCACAACAAGGACGGCGGCCGCATCCGGTACCAGCGGGTGTGCGAGATCGACGGCGAGGTCGTGCCGTTCTCCGATATCGACAAGGCGTACGACGACGGCGAGAAGACCGTCGTCCTCACCAAGGACGATCTCGCCGCGCTCCCGGCCGAGAAGAGCCGCGAGATCGACGTCGTCGAGTTCGTGCCGAGCGAGCAGATCGATCTGCTGACGCTCGATCGCGCCTATTACCTCGAGCCGGACTCCAGCTCTCCGAAGGCATACGTCCTGCTGCGCAGGACGCTGGAGCAGACCGACCGCACCGCGATCGTGCGCTTCTCGCTGCGGCAGAAGACGCGACTGGCCGCGCTGCGCGTGCGCGGCGACGTGCTCGTGCTGCAGACGCTGCTGTGGGCCGATGAGGTGCGAGAGGCGGCGTTTCCGGCGCTGGATGAGAGCGTGCGCATCTCGGCGAAGGAGCTCGAGCTGTCGGCATCCCTCGTCGAGAGCTTCTCGAGCGACTTCGACCCCGAGGAGTTCACCGACGAGTACCAGCAGGAGCTGCGCACCCTCATCGAGGCGAAGCTCGAGCAGGGCGACGCGCTCGATACCTCCGAGACGTTCGGCGATCAGGAGGAGGAAGAGGCCGGCGGCGAGGTCATCGACCTCATGGCGGCCCTGCGTGCGAGCGTCGAGAAGTCGCGTGCGGCTCGCGAAGGCGGCCCGAAGGGATCGTCAGGGAAGAAGGATGCCGCAGCCGACGACAAGCCCGCGGCCAAGGCATCCGCCAAGAAGCCCGCGGCGAAGTCGACGGCGAAGAAGCCCGCCGCCAAGAAGAAGGCCTCCTGACGGTCCGACCGGTCAGCCGCCGTCCGGTCAGGCGCGCGGTGCGCCACCCTCGTGGTGCTCGGGACCGCGGTCGAACACCTCGGGGTCGAGCACCAGCGCCTCGGCCTCGGAGTGGTCCGTGACCACGTCCTCACCCGCGGCGGCCGCCTTCTTGGCCTTGCTGCGCTCGCGGAAGTAGTGCCACAGGGTCACGAGCGCGGTGCCGCCGACGGCGGCCAGCAGGATCAGGTCGATGTAGTTCTCGACGAAGGTCGCGACCGGCGGGATGAAGCCGATGGCGTAGCCGAACATCGTGAGACCGAAGCCCCACAGCACCGCGCCGATGAGGTTGTAGAGCGTGTACTTCCACTTGTTCATGTGGCCGACGCCGGCCGCGACCGGTGCGAACGTGCGCACGATCGGCACGAAGCGGGCCAGGATGATGGTCAGCCCGCCGAACCGGTCGAAGAACGCGTTGGTGCGTTCGACGTTCTTGACGCTGAACAGCCCGGATTCCTTCTTCTCGAAGACCGCGGGGCCACCCTTGTGGCCGATGTAGTAGCCGACTTCCCCGCCCAGGAATGCGGCGAGGCCGATGAGCAGCGCCACCCACCAGACGCTGATGCCGAACACGCCGTTCGGCGCGTACGGCTGCGGGTGCGACAGCAGGCCGGAGATGACGAGCAGCGTGTCGCCGGGGAGCAGGAACCCGATGAGGAGACCCGTCTCGGCGAAGATGATGAAGCACACGGCGACGAGCGCCCAGGGGCCCGCCCATTCGATGATGGCGGCAGGATCCAGCCAGGGGATCAGCGCGGTGGGAACTGCGTGCACGATGGATTTCCCGTCGTCAGTCGGCGGAGGATGCGAGAACTCGCGTGCGGAAGGTGGGACTTGAACCCACACGCCCGAGGGCACAGGAACCTAAATCCTGCGTGTCTGCCGATTTCACCACTCCCGCGAGAGGCTCTCAGTCTACTGAGGGGAATGGGCGTCGGCTGTGGGGCTGGCCCCCGTTCCGAGGGCGGTCAGCGGCGGATGCCGAACAGGAAGTAGCTCGCCGGCCCGATCCAGTTCACGAGGATCGCGGGGACCCACGCAGCCTTCGGTCCGCGCACTTCCTCGGCGTCGCGATTCGCGAGGTCCCAGAATGCCAGGAACGCGAACGCGACCTGCACGATGCCGAGGATTCCGAGGCCGGCCTTCGCCGCCGGAGCCAGTTCCGTCTTGGTCATCTTCGTCATCTTCGTCGTCCTTTCTTCGGTGTCTCCATCCTGCCGCGCGGAGGCGCGTGCCGCACCTGTGGATAACTTTCGGCCGGCTCCGGGGCGAATTGCGAGGATGCTGACGTGACCTCACCCACCGCTCCCGTCGCGAGTCTCGTGGCGGAGCGCGTGCGAGAGAGGCTCCGCGCCGAGCGGTCGGATCCGTCGCGCGACCCCGAATTCGCGGCGCAGGTCGCCCGCGCCGAGGTTCGTCGCCACAACGACTTCGCCCTGGCACGCGGCATGGCACCCGTCGACGACGAGACGGCCTGCGTGCGAGAAGTCCTGGCTGCTGTGGCGGGGTTCGGCCCGCTGCAGGCGTACCTCGACGACCCGACCGTCGAGGAGGTGTGGATCAACGCCCCCGACCGCATCTTCGTGGCGCGCGGGGGCGTCGCCGAGCGGGTGCCGCTCATGCTCACCGACACCGCCGTGCGGGACCTGGTGGAACGGATGCTGCAATCCAGTGGCCGTCGGGTCGACCTGAGTCAGCCGTTCGTCGACGCCTCCCTTCCCGACGGCAGTCGGCTGCACGTCGTCATCCCTGACATCACGCGACGGCACTGGGCCGTCAACATCCGCAAGTTCCTCCCGGCGTACCGCGACCTCGGCCGGCTGGTCGCAGCCGGCTCGATCGCGCCGGAAGCCGCGACCCTTCTCCGTGACGCGATGATCGCCGGACGGTCGGTGCTGGTCTCGGGCGCGACGCACGCGGGCAAGACGACGCTGCTGGGTGCGCTCATCGCCGCGTGCCCTCCGGAGCATCGCATCGTGACGGTGGAGGAGACGTTCGAGCTCGCGGTCGCGGCGCCCGACCTCGTGTCGCTGCAGGGGCGGCAGCCCAGCCTGGAAGGCACCGGCGAGGTGACACTCCGACGGCTCGTGAAAGAAGCCCTGCGCATGCGTCCCGACCGTCTGGTGATCGGCGAGGTGCGCGACGCCGAAGCGCTCGACCTTCTGCTGGCGCTCAACACCGGCGTCCCGGGCGCCGCGACCATCCACGCCAACTCCGCGCGGGAGGCCCTCGGCAAGCTCGCCGCACTGCCGCTCCTCGCGGGGCGCAACATCGACGCGAGCTTCGTTCAGCCGGCGGTCGCGGCATCCGTCCAGCTCGTCGCGCACTGCGAACGCGACGCCTCGGGCGCTCGGCGGGTCGTGGAGATCGTCGCACCGACCGGCGTGGCGGACGGCGTGGTCACCGCACGCACCCTTTACCGGGCGGATGAGCGGTGACCTTCGTGTGGGGCGCCGTGCTGGCGGCCGGGCTGCTCCTGGTGGTGTCGCCCTGGCTGTGGCCTGCGGGTTCCCGTGACCGGACCGAGACGGTGCGCCGGGGGCGGATCGCCCGGCTGCTCGAAGACGCCGGGCTGTCCCGCGTCTCGGTCGCGTCCATCCTGGTCGTCGCAGGCGTGTGCGCCGTGGTCGCCGCCGCGATCGCCTGGCTCATCGCACCGGTCGCCGCCCTCGCGCTGGTGGCCACCGTGGCGGGGGCACTCGCGCCGTTCGCCGCGCTGCGCGCTCGTCGCTCGAAGCTGCTGCGCACCCGACGAGGCCTCTGGCCGGATGTCTGCGACCTGCTCATCGCCTCGGTGCGGGCCGGCATGTCGCTTCCCGACGCCGTCGCGAGCCTCGGGGACTCCGCACCCGCCGAGCTGCGGCCGGCCTTCGCCGGGTTCGCAGGCGACATGGCGGCATCGGGTCACTTCGACTCGAGCATCCAGCGCCTCAAGGTGGGCCTGGCGGATCCGGTGGCGGATCGCATCGTCGAGACGCTGCGGATGGCGCGCCAGGTCGGTGGCACGGAGCTCACCTCGGTGCTGCGGGCGCTCGCGACGTCGGTGCGCGCAGATGCCGCGCTGCGAGCCGAGGTGGAATCGCGACAGTCGTGGATCCGCGGCGCGGCGGTGCTCGGCGTTGTCGCCCCGTGGGTGATCCTCGCGCTGCTCGCCATGCGCCCCGAGGGGGCGCGGGCGTACGGGAGTCCGGAGGGCATCGCGCTGATCCTCGTCGGGGCGGCCGTCTCGCTCGTCGCCTACCGGCTGATGATCCGACTCGGCCGCCTGCCGGAGCCTCGGCGGTGGTTCGGATGATCGTCACCGGCACGAGCGACCTCGCCTTCGCCGTCGTGCTCGGCACGGCGCTCGGTCTCGGGGTGTGCCTGCTGATCTCGCTGGCGCCGCGTTGGGGTGCACCGAGCCTGGCGCGGCGGATCGCGCCGTACATCCGTGACGTCACCGACCCGCGTGGGCTCGACGTGGCGGCAGGCAACGGGGGAGGACCCTTCGTCTGGTCGGCACTGACGCGGGGCCGGTTCGCCCGCATGGCGGGCGGCGATGCCGTGCTGACACGGCGCCTGCAGCGTGCCGCCTGGACGATCGATGCCCCGAGATTCCGCAGCCGTCAGCTCGGGTGGGCGATCGTGGGCCTCGGCGCGGGCGGGTGCGTGGTCGTCGTCCTCGTCCTCACCGGGCGCGGATCGCCGGTGCTCGGACTGCTGCCGCCGGTCGCGGCCGTCGCGGCCGGGCTGGCGTACGACGCGTGGCTCACTCACGCCGCGAAAGCCCGTGCGGTGCGCATCGAGGAGGAACTGCCGACGGTGCTGGAGTTCCTCGCGCTGTGCCTGTCGGCGGGCGAAGGCATTCTCGACTCGCTGCGGCGCGTGAGCGAGGTCGGCGCAGGCGAGCTCACCACCGAGCTGAAGGGGGTGGTCATCGCCGTCGGCACGGGTTCGCCGCTGTCCGAATCGCTCACCCGGCTGGCGGCCGGGCTCGAGATCCCTGCGCTGACCCGTTCCATCGATCAGCTGGTCGCCGCGATCGAGCGGGGCGCGCCGCTCGCGCACGTCCTGCAGGCGCAGGCACTCGATGCGCGAGAGGACGCCAAGCGCACCCTCATCGAACGGGCGGGGCGGAAGGAGATCTACATGCTCTTCCCGCTCGTCTTCCTGATCCTGCCGTTGAGCGTGCTGTTCGCAGTGTTCCCCGGCATCTTCATGCTTCGACTCGGACTCGGCTGAAGGGCCGGAAGGAGAAATGATGAGTACACGGCTGCAGCGCTTCACGGCTCGGCTTTCCCGGGCGTGGGACGACCTCGCGGACGACGAACGGGGTGACGTGCCCGGCTGGGCGGTAAAGATCAACCACCTATAACGACAGCCGACGCTTGCCACCCAAAGTGAACCAGCGCGCATCGAGTCCGATGAGTTCGTCATAGTTGACTGGCTACCAACGCTTCCGCCCGCGGCCTGGTCTTGCTACGCCGCACGGGGCATCCAGAACCGCCGCGATGCCGCACAACGCCGACGCAGACCTTCGGCCAATCGAGCTTCTGGCTCGCGCGTGACTATTGAAAGCGGATGAAACCCTTCTTGCCGCAGTGACTCATGTACCGGTAGCCGCATGTGCGAGGATCGCGAAATGGCGGACGAAGAGACTGAACCTAATAGGCGCACGACGTACCACGACGGCGACACCGTCTATGTTCCATCGTCGACTTTCCCAGACCCCTCTCTCTCGCCTTTTGCTCTCGTCGCGCGAAAAGTCCTCCGGGTCGAGGGGCGGAGCGTTGTGGTCGATGTTCCGGGGCGACCAGGCGAAACGCATCGAATCGGATCAAGCCGCGTTCACTCGTCGAGCCTCGGAGTGGCGATCATCTCGGTCGGGGACATCGTCTCCGAGAACGGGCTCATCGAGCCTCTGCACAAGAGCGTTCTGCACTTCATGCGCCTACTACTTCCAGATGACCTCGTGCACAGTTGGCGCGTGCGCACGGTGACAGAACTGACTGCGCTGTGGAATGCGAACCACCGTTGGCGGGGCATCAGCCACGTGATTTTGGTCTCCCACGCTGGACAGAATGGACTTCAGTTCCTTGATCGGCAAGGGCCGGTCGGAGGTGTCGAACTCGGTCAGATTCTGGCGATACCAACCGGCGAAGCTCCGAAGATCTTCGTGTCGCTCGCTTGCGAGTCGGGCAAAGCGAACTTTGCACGCACCTTCAGCCAGACCGAGGTATGCCGTGAGCTTGTTGCTCCGTTCCAAACGATCCACGGAGCGAGCGCGAGTCAGTACGCTCAGGTGCTCCTGTCGCATCACATGCTTGACGGCCTGACTATGCCCATCGCGAAACGCAAAGCCGACCTAGCGACCACGTCAGGTATCCATTTCCGTCGCTGGAAGAACGGCACTCAGCGCGGCGTGTGAGTCGCTCGGTCCAAGAGCGGTGCGCGACTGGGCTTTTATCGCCTTGCACGTATGACGCCTCTGGGGCCGAGGTATCGACCCCGACGAGTCCTAGTAGGCCAGTACCAGACAGAGGGAGGACTACGCGAGGGAGATGCGCCAATCCCCGAGCGTCAGGGTGACTAGGCGCGCCTGCGGGTCTGTTCGCGAGTAGGAAGTCACGGGCGATCGGCGGTCGCACCAATCACATGTGACGCGTCAATCACGCCAAACGTGCGCTGATGTTACATCGTAGAACCGAAGGCGAAGCGGCCGTCCCCCGCTCTCACGGCGGTGACGCTTCATCTCCTTTGCGCGGTCGATCACCTTGCGAGCGCTCGGGGCATCTGGGTCTCCGTAGATCCCCACGTAGAGCGCGGTGATGGTGCTGGACTCGGTCTCGATGAGTTCCAACACATGGTCGTCGTTCGGCGACATTGAGACGCCGTGGATGAAAAGCGCGCCGTCGAGCAACCCGAACCTCTGGAGCGCGGTCCGCAGATAAGCGCTTCGTTCGATCCGGGCCTCTTTCTCGAGCCTCGTTCCTTCAGTCACAACGATTGGGTATTCACCGGCTTCGAGTCGCGAGCGAAGCTCTCCCACGATGGAACCATGGGAGTTGTAACTCAGCTTTGTCAGCTTGCGATCTTGCACGAAGAGGTGGAGAGCTCCGTGTAGGAAGTAGACGCGCTGTGGTCCCTGAGTAGGTCGGCGCTTCCAGATAAGCCGGGAGCGGTCCTTCCACGTCGGCCACTCGAACCCGTCGCGCTTCCGCACGAAGGGACCGACCTCCGAACGATTGACCGCCCAGTACAGGAGCAGGTCGTAGCTCAACGTGTAGATGTTGAGGAAGTGCGTTAGGAACTCGCGCGCGTGGCGTACTTCCTCATCCGTCACCGCGAGAGCGTTGAAAGGGTGACGGCTGGCAAGGACGTCTGCCAGGCCGTTGCGGACCACCACCGCATCCGCCGCCATCTGGTCCGCAAGCACCGGATCGCCGCCGTACAGCCGCTGGATGCTGGAGGCCGCGTTTAGCTTGTCGATGACGACTTCGAAGTTCTGCGAACTCAGGCTTGCAAATAGATCGGCCTTTGGCACGGACAGTGCGGCCAGTTCCGCCTCCTCAGCCAGCGACTCGTAGCTGAAGATCGTGCTGTCGTAGGCGATGCTGAAGCCGTTACCCAGCAGGACCGACAGGGAGTCGCACTTTCGATTCGCGTCAGCAATCGCTTCGGCAAAGGTGAGGATTCGTGTCACAGGCGTGAGCGTAGCTCGTAACGTGCCTTTCAGCTCGCGGCGATCGTCGCTCATTCGCTTCCGGCATGATTCCCGGAACGAGGCGTCGGATGACCGACCTTCTCTGCCGGAGCCTCCTCGCCGGTAGAATCCAGATGGCTCTTGGTTGAGACCTCGCCCCGTCCGACTCATCATCGGGCGGGGCATTCTCATGCACCAGCGAGTGCATAGTAACTATTAGTTGCTCCAGCGACTGCACAGTAACTTGTCTACCCCCGTAGGGGTGCACTGCACTCCACTGCACTGGGCTGTGGGAGCACACGTCACGCGCTACTGCGAACACACATCAGCCGCTCGGCGGCAGATGAAGCCGACCCTGACGTGCCGTCGGTGAGATACTGGACCCGATGCGCGGTCTCGTCGCAATCCAGCGACAGGGACGCCTGTAGAGGCTACGGGCGGGCATCCACGGTTCCGCCGACCCGTTGGATGATGCGAAGGCGATTCTCAACCGCTGGAGCCCCGATGACTCTTCAGAGACCCGACCGTGCCGATGTCCTTCCGGGGGACACATACCAGAACCTTGTGAGCACGCATCTGTGCTCGCTGGCCATGCAAGCACTTAGCCGCCGACACCTGGCCCAGGCCAGACGGGGACATACCCGCCCGCTCGACTCGCGGAGCGAGCGAGACGTCGCCGCGTTGGCGCGCTGGCTGCAGCTCGTGGCAGACGACAGGTTCGGGCACGAGTACGCCGACCCTTCGCACCCTCACGGGATGCGAAAGGGCTTGGTGCTCGTCGGTGGCTCGCTCGCTGCCACGATGCACGGACGCGCGTCGTGGGTGCTCCAACGCTGGGACAAGACGAAGGTGGAGCGCCGGGCCGCCGGAGGCCGGCATGGGCGCGCGACGGGCACCCGCAAGGGGCCGACGCCCCGCTTCACGGTTGCCGCGATCCTGCCGCACTACGGATTGCCGCCCGGAGAGCGCAAGGCTCGCGTCATCGCCGAGACCGGGATGAGCGAGAGCCGGTACTACCAGCTGTTGCGCGAGGTGCCCGCCGCGCTAGACCGGATTCAAGAGCGCAGTGATGTGGAGTCCGCTGTTCGTCCAACCGACGAGGAACTGCAGGCGTTTCTGAACGGCGACGACCTCGTGAAGCGAATAAGGGCGTGTAGCGCGTAACCCGATGATTGGGCGAGATCCCGCGTGTGCGCGTAGGTCTATTAGTCAGGACGCGCATACCGGGGGTGTCATCGTTTCCGGAAACGAACACCCCTCCGGGGTACCTGGATTCATACACCCCCTGGGTGGTAAATCGGTCCAGCCGGAGAGGTCCCTTGGGGCCTCAGACCGTTCTCCAATCAGGGTCGAAAGAGGCTCGGTCCTCCATCTCGTTCGCGAGAACCTGGACCGGGTGGCGACGACGAATGAAGACATTCTGCTCGGCGGGAGCCAGTTCATTCTGGGCGATGACGACGGCTTCGTTCAGGGCTCTGAGCCCTGCTTGGAGGCCCGCGTCGGTCTGCCTTCGAAGCTCGCGGTTGGCGTTGTGCAGATGCGCCAGGGCCTCTGCAAGTCGCTCGCTGGGAGAACCCATCGCGGTACTCGCCTCCAAGCTTCTGGACGGATCCAGAGCGTCCAAGTAGAAGTACGTCCACTCGCCCAGGCTCGGTTCGCTGTCCCTCAGGTACGTGAGCATGTTGATCTCGTTCCCTGCGATGTGGGGGAGCTGGATCCGTCTTGGTGCAGATCCGTTCGCGTTTTCATCGGATGGGAGCGGCTCCAGATCGTGCGTCTGGCCGTCCAGTGGGCCACCGACAAGTCGTATTGCGAGACTCAGCCCAGCGTCCACCTCGATGTCCTCGTCCTCCTCGGGGTCGTACTCGATCTGCGCCCGCAGGGTCTCCAGACGCTCGATGGCTCCGTATGCGCCTGAGAAGCGCTCGCTGAAGGTGGGCAACTCCGCTCGCGCAAGCGCAGCTCCGAGGGTCTGTGCACGATCGAGCAGGTCTGCCGCCTCCTGCTGTCGCCGCGTCGCCTCCTCGCCCCAGTCCATCGGGTGGTCGCGAAGCAGAGCGCGGTATGCATCCACAGACTCATCGATCATGGCAAGGGCGATCGCCAGAGCGAGGCTATTTGTCTGCATTGCATCTACCTCCGCACGAAGAGGCGCACCAGCCAAGCGACTGAGCGCCACAGCACCCACAGCACGAAGGTGGGAAGGAGGAGCGCGAGCGCCAGCGCGGAGCTGCTTCCTTGGTTGGACCCGGTGCCTTCGAAAGAGTCGAAGTACCGAATCCAGAAGTCCGATCCGCTCATGGATTCCCCTTGGCAGGATGTTCGGGAGGGCACAAGTTTCGGAGCCGACGACCGTGTCCACGCAAGGTCGTTATGGCTAACCATAAGTGTGCTGGCTAGCCATAACAGCACGCAACCGGCGAACGGGTGGCGTAGGGGTGTGCCCAACCTGTCGCCTGTCGCCGAACCGAACATCGCCGCGCTCCGCATCCATCTCGCCCGCCTACGGCACGAACGCGGATGGTCCTACGACGAACTTTCTGCGCGGTCGGGCGTGGCACGCGCCACCATCGTCGCGTTGGAGTCCGCCAAGCCGGACAAGCGCCGGGATCAGGAACGACCTGCGACGAGTGGAACGCTCGTCACCTGGTGGCGGCTCGCGCTGGCGCTTGGAGTCGATCTCGGAGATCTTCTACGACCGCTGTATGACGAACGTCCTCCGGTTTTGGAGCCGCACCCCGATGCGACATAGTGAACGAGTGGCAATACATGGGATCGCGTTGATCGGCGCGGAAGCGCACGGAGTGCTCGATGAGTACAACCATCGCCTCACACTCGGCCCGGACGAAGAGTTCACGATCATCTATGGGCCGAACGGTGTTGGAAAGACGAAGTTCCTAGAGATCATCCATGCGATGTGTCGAGTTGACGGCGGGACGCTGTCGCGGCTGCCGTTCACCGACGCTCGCCTTAGCTTTTCCGACGGCACTGTTCTTTTTGTCGGACCGACCTCCAGCGACGAGCCCGCCCCGAATGAGAGGCGACGCGCGCGGCGGCGTCTCACTTTCTCGTTGACTCGGCCGACCGGCGAACCTGAGACATGGGACTACGCCGGGGACGACAGCTTCGATTGGTTGATCGAGAACACTTCCTGGCGACCCATTGAGAACGATCTTTGGGAGGACTTCCGCGATGGAGAAGTCCTTCCACTCGCGGAACTGGAGGACAGATTCCCCGAGTTCAAGGAGCGGGAGGACCGCCTCCCCACGGTCTTTCGCAGTTTTCGACGCGTCGTAAAGAGTTATCTCATCGAGACTCAGCGACTGCGTATCGAGAGCATCGTAGACAGGCCACGCACTTTCGCGCCGCGTCCCAACCAGCGTCGGAAACACACATCGAAGATCGTGGATCACGCCGAGAAGATGCGCGGACTGCTTGGGGGTGCGCAAGCTCAGCACTCGACCATTACCCAACAGCTCGACCGGACGTTCCCCAATCGCGTGCTCGAAGGTTCAATGCCGCCCTGGGACGTGGAGCAGGTGCGACAGCGGTACGAAGAGCAGAATGCCTTCAGAAGCCGGCTAGGGCGAGTGGCCTCGGTGGACTTGGCCGAGGAGCTGTCGCTACCCGACCGCGAGCTGGAGGGTTGGGAGATCCGCCTGCTCACCCAGTATCTGGATGATGCAGTTCAGAAGCTCGCCCCATTTGAGACCCTTCTTCACAAGATCGAGCTCTTTGAGGCCATCGTGAACACTCGGCTCCTCCGGAAAAAGCTCCGAGTGACCGCGAAGGACGGCCTACTCGTTCAGCATGACCCTAAGGGCCACACAATCGATCTGAACTCCTTGTCATCCGGAGAACAGCACGAGATCATCCTCATGTTCGACCTGCTCTTTAACGTCCCTGAGGGCGCGCTTGTCCTGATCGATGAGCCCGAGATCTCCCTACATGTCGTCTGGCAGATGGCCTTCATACCTGATGTGCAGAGAATCGCTGAGATCGCCGGTTTCCGCTTCGTAGTCGCCACTCACTCTCCACAGATCATCAACGACTCCTGGGATAGGGCGATCGCGCTTGGGCCCGAGGAAGCGCCCTTCACGTGAGAAGTGCCCTAACAGGCGAAACCCTCTTCGCTACAGTCCTGCTCACGCGGCAGGCGACGTCAGAACTGATCCTGGTTGTCGAGGGGGACGACGATCACTTCCTCTTTGAGGCGCACATCAACGAACATGACGTGCGCCTCGTCAGGGGAACCGGCGGGAAGAGCAACGTGCTCCACGCCGCCGCACTCGCCGAACAGCAACGGCTTCGCGGAGTTCGCTTCTTCGTTGACTCCGACTTCGACGCACTTGCAAGCCCGCCCGTGCGCTACCCCGAGAATGTGACGTCTTCGAGCAACCATGACGTCCTGATGGACGTGTTACTCGCCGGACAGGTGCTTCTGCATCGTGTCATTGACACGCACAGCAGGGCGGCTCGAATGGCGGGAACGACCTTCTCAACGTCCGATGTACGTGAGCAGGCTTTCGCGCTTGCCGCCGCGATGGTGCCGCTCCGCATCGCTAACGAGACTGAGCAGTGGGAGCTTCGACTTCGCGACTTTCCTCTCGGAAACGTGTCATCACTTCCCGTAAGCGAAACCGAGCTCGCGGCGATTGCCATAGGGCGGTCTAGCACCGCGTTGGCGGTAGAGACGATCACGAGCGGAACCGCAAGGATCGCTGATCGCCTTCCGCAACAACATGACCAGTTCGTGGGAGACCACGACTTCTTCAGTGCGTTGTCCCGGGTTCTACGGGATCACGGTGTCACAGCTGGGGCACGTTCCCTTCTCACCGCATTTCTCGCTGGACTTCTCTGTGCACATCTCGGCGCTACCGATTGGTATAGGGATCTCGTGGGATGGGGTGAAACTCACGGCAGGATGACCTTCTCCTGCCCTTGCGCGGCCTGACCCGGACTGTCCGAAAACGATGATTCTCGGTCAGGTCGCTCAGCGCGTCGGATTGTGTTGAAAAAGTGTAAGAAAACTCGTGTCCGATTTCTATGTCAATCAGGCACCGTTTGGTTTACAGTGTGCAGATGACATGTCAGCGCATCGGATACAGCCGCGTCTCGACGATTGATCAGAATCCCGACGCGCAGAGAGACGCGCTTACCGCCGCCAACGTGGACCGCCTGTTCATCGAGCACTTCTCCGGTACGAAGGCATCTCGGCCAGAGTGGGACAAGGTGAAAGACCTCCTGCGACCGGGGGACACCCTGGTCGTGACGCGGCTTGACCGCATGTCTCGGTCTGCGAAGGACCTTCTCGAGATCGGCGAGTGGCTCGAGAAGCGGGGCGTCGATCTGGAAGCTACCGAGCAGCGGATCAACACAAAGTCCCCTGAAGGACGGATGTTCTTCACGATCCTTGCCGCGTTCGCCCAGTTCGAGAGGGACCTCATCGTCGCGCGCACCCGCGACGGGCTCGCAGCGGCCCGCGCTCGAGGACGAAAGGGGGGTCGGAAGCCGAAGCTGACGGCGCAGAAGATCGCAGACATCAAGCGAAAGTACGAGGGCGGCGACACTGTGCAGAGCATTGCAACTTACTTCGGAGTAAGCCGGCCGACGATCTACCGCGCGCTGGCCGCCTGATGTCCAGCCCCGCAACCGCAGCCAGTACGTTTGAACTGCCAGCTTGGACTGACGGAGGTGACGACATGGCGAAGACAAACAGAGTGCTTGACAGGGTCGCTGCCAAACCGCTCGTCAAATCCCGACAACGGGTGCAGGACCACGCCGAGGTTCTCACCCCGGCCTGGCTCGTCGACGACATGCTCGACCTGGTGAAGGATCAGACGGATCGGATCGACTCGCGGTTCTTGGAACCGGCATGTGGCACCGGGAACTTCCTCGTGCGCGTTCTCGCGCGCAAGCTGATGACCGTCCGGGCGCGGTATGGACGAAGCGACTTCGAGAAGCGCCATCAAGCGCTTCTCGCACTGATGTCGATCTACGGCATCGAGATTCAGGCGGACAACGCACAGGAGTGCAGGACGAACCTTCTTTCGCTCTTCGCAGCATATGTCGGCGCAAAGGCGGGGGATGACTGGATGCGAGCCGCGGCGGTAGTGGTCGGTGCAAACATCGTGGTGGGCGACGCGCTGGCGATGACAACGGTTGGCGCGTCACCCGAGTCTCACGGACAGCCCATCGTGTTTGCCGAATGGGGCTATCTCGGACGTGGCAGGTATCAGCGTCGGGACTTCCGGTTCGACCGGATGGCACGGAGCGGCGCAGCGCGTCCCGGAGATGCCCACCACGACGTCTTCCAGCCGATGACCGCCTACCCGGCTATGACGGTGGCGCAACTCGCCGATGAAAGGGGTGTCGAATGACCGATACCGCGACCGTTGGGATGTCCCTTTCTTTTGGGGAGTTGCTCCGCAAGGACCGACAAAACCGAGCCCCGGACGTGCTCAACACGATCGCGAACCTGTCAAGCGACGAGGTCTTCACACCCCCGGAGTTCGCTAACAAGATGCTCGACGCGCTTGCTGATGCATGGGCTGCCGATCACGACGGCGCGTCAATATGGGCCGACCCGAACGTGACGTTCCTCGACCCAGGCACGAAGTCCGGCGTTTTCCTTCGCGAGATCACAAAGCGCCTGGTGGAGGGTCAAGGTAAGCCACCAGAAGGCTCGGAAGAGCTCAAGGCGCTGGTCGATAGAGTGCTGACGAAGCAGGTCTTCGGCATCGGCATCACCGCACTGACATCGCTGCTGGCTCGACGGTCGATCTACTGCTCGAAGGATGCGACCGGCAAGCACTCCGTCGCGCCGTCGTTCACCCACCCGGACGGAAACGTCTGGTTTGAGCGCACCGAGCACACCTGGGTCGGGGCCCGCTGTGGGTACTGCCCGGCCACAAAAGAGGGTTACGAGCGTGGCGAGCAGGCCGAGACGTACGCCTACGCGCTACTTCATCACACGAATCCAAAGGCTGTCATCGCCCAGTTGTTCGGAGACAAGATGCATTTCGACGTGATTGTGGGCAACCCGCCCTACCAGCTTGACGACGGCGGCGCGGGCAAGAGCGCCGCGCCGATCTACCAGAAGTTCGTGCAGGCGGCCAAGCGTCTAGAGCCCCAGTACCTCACGATGGTGACGCCCTCCAGGTGGATGGCCGGCGGGAAGGGGCTAGATGAGTTCCGCGCAGAGATGTTGGCGGATGACCGGATCCGCACGATCGTGGACTACATCGACTCCGACGAGGCATTTCCTGGAGTCGACATCGCTGGGGGTGTGTCGTATTTCCTTTGGAGCCGGGATCAACGGGGGCCCTGTTCTGTCACGACGATTGTTCGTGGGCGTAGCAATCAGCCGACTCTGAGGACGCTCAACGAGTACGACGTGTTTGTGCGTCACTCCAACGCCATCTCGGTGCTGCATAAGGTCTGGCCCGACGGCCATGACGCAGGCAAGTCACTCAGTACGAAGGTGTCGGGGCGAAAGGCGTTCGGGTTTGCAACGAACGACCGGGGTTCGGAGTCGCGTCACGGAATCGCGAATCCCGTGACCCTCGTGAGCAGCGGCGGTGAAGGCTTCATTCCGCGGGACAGCGTTTCAATGAATGTTGCCTGGATCGACAAGTGGAAAGCGACGGTTAGCAGGGCGGCCCCGGCAGGCGGTCGGCCAGACCGAGATGGTCGGTATTACGGCTTGAGCAGCATCCGGGTGATCGGGCCGGGGTCCGTGACGACTGAGGCATACCCGGTAGTAAGTGCCTTCTCCACAGAAGTCGAAGCGACGCGGATGTGCGCCTACCTTCAGTCCAGGTTTGTGCGGTTCCTCATCTCTCTTCGGGCGGCGAACCAAAGCGTGACTCGGTCGAGCTTTGCCTTCGTGCCCGACCTGCCGATGGACCATGTCTGGACCGACGAGGAACTCTACGAGAAGTACGAAATCAACGGCGAAGAGCAGGCTTACATTGAGTCGCTCGTGAGGCCGATGGTTGTGGCAAGCACATCAGTCGAGAGCGACGGGGTTTAGTTCGTGGCGACAGCGAAATCACTGGCCGATCTGTTTCCCGAGAAGCCAGTCGGTGAGCCGCGACTCTACGCGTGGTCCAGCGAGGAGGTCGCTGAGCGGTGGCGCGGCTGCCTCAAGATCGGGCAGACCACTCGTGACGTGAACGCGCGGATCAGGGAGTCGCAAGGGCAGGCCCGCGTTGAGTACGTCTTGCAGGTGGACGAGCCCGCTATCGATGCAGATGGCATACGGATCACCGACACTGCGGTCAGAGAGCGCCTCATAGCGAAAGGCTTCTCGAACATTGTTTTCCAGTCGAGCAAGGAGTGGGTTCGCTGTACCGCTGACGACGTTCTCACCGCCATCACGGAGCTTCGCGAGCACCGCGAACTGACCGGAACGCACCACGAGACCTTCGAGATGCGCGACGAGCAGAAGGCTGCCGTCGAGGCGACACTCCGATTCTTCCAGCGCGAGTGGGACCAGGATGAGAAGGCGGTGCCGCGCTTCCTCTGGAATGCGAAGATGCGTTTCGGCAAGACCTTCAGCTCGTATCAGCTCGCAAAGAAGATGGGCGCGAGGCGTGTTCTTGTCGTCACTTTCAAGCCGGCCGTCGCGGATGCCTGGGAGACCGATCTCAACTCGCACGCCGACTTCGACGGTTGGGTTTACGCTTCGAAAGACTCGGGACCGAGCGATCCTCTGAAGGTGGATTCAAGCAAGCCGCTCGTTTACTTTGGCTCGTTCCAGGACCTCCTCGGACGCGAAAAGGGAACCGGCCTTATCAAGGCGAAGAACGAGTGGATCCACATCATCAACTGGGACCTCGTCATTTTCGACGAGTATCACTTCGGAGCCTGGCGCGAGAACGCGAAGGAGCTCTTCGAAGGCGAAGACGAGAAGGAAGCAAGGGCCGAGCAAGCCGTCGAGTTCAGCGCCGATCTGGCCGTTCTGGATGAGGAGCTCGACGAACAGGGCAATGATGAGGCCGATTTCCTGCCCATCACGACGAGGGCATTCCTCTACCTGTCCGGAACGCCGTTCCGTGCTCTCGCGGAAGGCGAGTTCGTAGACGACAACCTCTTCAACTGGACCTACACGGACGAGCAAAAAGCTAAGACTGAGTGGCCGGCCATCCACCCCGGCAAGCCGAATCCGTACGCCACGCTCCCGGAGATGGCTCTGATGACGTACCGAATGCCCGAAGACATCCTGACCGTGGCGATGGCGGGCGAGTTTGACGAGTTCGATCTGAATGAGTTTTTCGCGGCCACCGGGGTTGGCTCGAGTGCTGAGTTCAGGCACAAGAGCGACGTGCAGAACTGGCTAAACCTCATCCGGGGCCAGCACCAGCCTACGAGCGTGGATGCGCTTCGCGCGGGGACCAGGCCACCGTTTCCGTACTCCGACACTCACGTCCTGCCCTACCTAAACCACTCGTTCTGGTTCCTGCCGACCGTGGCGAGCGTGAACGCGATGGAGAACCTGCTGGGCGAGGCGCAGAACACCAATGGCTTTTGGGGCGATTACACGGTCATAAACGCAGCCGGACCTGGAGCCGGCATCGGTCTCGCAGCGCTCCCGCCCGTCAGGGCGAAGATTCGGGACGGCTTCAAGACGAAGACCATCACGCTGTCCTGCGGCAAGCTGACGACAGGCGTCACCGTCCCCCAGTGGTCTGCGATCCTCATGCTGCGCAACCTCCAGCGCCCGGAGACGTACTTCCAGGCTGCGTTTCGTGTGCAGTCGCCGTGGGCGATCTCCAACCCTAACGGCGATGATCCCAAGGAACTTGAAGTCGTTAAGCCTGTGTGTTTCGTCTTCGACTTCGCACCGACTCGCGCGCTTCGCCAGGTGGCCGATTACGCCCGGGGTCTCAACCCGAACGAGACTAACGACGACAAGGCGGTGGCCGACCTCCTGGCCTTTCTTCCCGTGCTCGCCTACGACGGCTCGAACATGGTGCCAATCGATGCGGGTAGCGTCCTTGACATCGCACAATCTGGCACGTCCGCGACGCTTCTCGCGCGCAAGTGGGAATCGGCACTGCTCGTAAACGTGGACAACGACACGCTGAGAAAGGTGCTCGCGAACCCGAACGCTCTCCAGGCGATCCAAAACATCGAGGGCTTCCGCTCGCTCGGCGACAACGTGTTCGAGACGATCATCAACAAGTCCGAGAAGATCAAGGATCTGAAGAAGACCGCGAAGGAGCGTGACCTTACACCGAAGGAAAAACAGGAACTCACGGAGGAGGAGAAGCAGCAAAAGTCCCTGCGCAAGCAGGTGCAGGAGAAGCTCATCAAGTTCGCCACGCGCATTCCGGCTTTCATGTACCTCACGGACTTCCGAGAGAATGCTCTAGTCGATGTGATCAAGGCATTGGAGCCTGATCTGTTCCGGACGGTGACGGGCCTCACCATTCCCGACTTCGATCTTCTGCGAGGGCTCGGGCTGTTCAACTCATCGCACATGAACGACGCGGTCAAGACTTTCCGCCGCTTTGAGGATGCATCGCTGTCCTACGCGGGCGTGGACTCCCACGAGGGACTGCGCCACTGGGGTCTGTTCGACACGGTCATCGAGGCTGAGGTGCAGACCCACTGATTTTCGGAGTTGTTCGTAATCGCGAAGCGTGGAACCCCGCCCGGGAATCACCTGGTGACTCGTGCTTTCTCGAGGTCGTGCTTGAACCCCAAGGTTCACGCTCCGAATCTACTGGCCGCTCGGCCCCACCACCGACTTCGCCGCTTCGTCGGCAAGATCTCTCGGAGGGGGTGGGTGCTGAAACGACGATCCCGTGACCGGAGGAGTGTCTGGCTAGCTACGGCTTGCGCTGAGTCGCCGTTCTATTGATTGGACGACGGGATGGGGAGCCGACGCACATTCCCGATTGACGCAGGTGGGTAAGAAGACCCTGGACTGAAATCCACGGCTTCTAGCATTCGGCCCGGATCGCTGTCATGGTGCTGTCATGCGGTACCTGGTGCGAGTGACAAAAGTCGAGGCCGCCGAACGCTGGATTCGCTCAGATGACGAAGAGTCGGCCGCCCAGAAAGTCCGCGACGAGATGGTTACGCCCTGGGCCTGGGTCGGATCATGGGAGAGGCTGGCTACCGAAGTGCAGGTCGTCGGTGAGGGGCCCCCAAAGGCTCCTCCACCGAACCCACTGTCTGAGACAGGCGCGATGTTGCACGGCCTCCGGGAGGCCGCGAGCGCGCTCGGCGTACCGTATTCAGCGCTCTACGCGATGACCAATCGGGGCGAGATCGAGTACACGCTGATCGGATCCCGTAAGTACATCTCGCGCGAGACCCTTGCGGCGTTCGTTCGGGACAATACGCATCGCGGCCCGATGCCCTCCAAGAGCGGAGACGACGGCGCGACGTCATGACGCGCATTGAGTAGACTCGCTGGGCTGGCCTCTGTAGCTCAATGGAAGAGCAGTTCCGTCCTAAGGAAATGGTTAGGGGTTCGAGTCCCTTCAGGGGCACTCCGTGTCTCAAACGTCGGCGCATTCAGCGCCCAGGTGCAACACGCCGTCCGCGAGGCGATCAGCCTCTGGGAGGTTCCAAGCTCACTCGCTCGACGCCACGTCCGCCGACCTTCACAACAGGACGGTAGCGCGCTCGGATCAGGGCGTGCTTGCGTTCGAGGGGCATACCGTCCCAGACCGACCAGAATCGGGTCTCCCACGCCGCGCGATCTTCGATACCGGTGAATCCCGCGTCGGACTGCCGCCACTCCTCCAGGAAGGCGGCGAGCGCACCGCCTTCCGCTGCCCGTGCGAGCAGTTGATCACGCTCCGCTTCAAGCTCCGCTCGCTCGACATCGAGCGCGGCGAGGTCTCCGTTCGCTTGGCGGTGGATCGACTTCATCTGGCGGTTGAGCAGGATGCGGCCAACGTGGGCCGTACTTTCGGAGTTCTCTTTCAGCCGGGAACTGACATCCGCGAGTGCCGCCGTCACGTCGTCCCCGGGGGTGTCGAGCCTCCCGGTGTACAAGTCGGCCCACAGCATCGCGACGATGAGGTCATCGACGATGTTCTGCACGATGGAGGCGTGCCTCCGCGACTTGTCGTAGAGGCTCCTGGAGCACTTGTAGTGCTGATACACGTACCGCCTCCCAGCAGGGACTCTGCCCCGGTCAGTGGCCCGCTGGCTGTAGCTCGTGGTGCCGTGCATAACCGCTCCGCACTCGCAGCGGATGATGCCGCCGAGCAGGGTTACGGCGCGTTCGGAGACAGGTGTGCCGGCCTTCACGCGGGCCTTCAGGTTCTCGTGCTCCTCCATCGTGATGATTGGCTCGATCTTGCTTTCGGGCATCGTCACTCCGTCATGCACGAGTAGCCCCGCGTTGCGCTCGCGGAGTAGGAGCTGACGAACGGTCGTCGCCGTCCAGAGGCCGCGAACGGGCCGCGCAACGCCATCCCGGCCCTTGCGCTCCCGGACGTCCCGACCGGCGTCCTCATCCGCTTTCCTAGGGCGCATCCCGTCTGTCTTGATCTGCGCCTTGTTCCAGTCCTTCGCGATCCTCAGCATCGAGCGCTCCCCGCTCAGGACGTCGGTGACGGCTTTACGGATGTGCGCCGCCTCCTCCTCACGCACCGTGATGCGATCCGGCTCGTAGCCGTAGGGACGGGGACCCCACAGGGGCATCCCAGCAGCCCGCTCGCGATCGTACCGGCGCTTCTGGCGAGCGTCACGGATGCGGCCCTCACGACGCCCAGAGGCGAAGATCGAGACCGCTGTCTCCTCACCGTTCGGGGTGGACGGATCGAGCGCGGTCCTCTCGCCGTCGAAATGCCAGATGACCCCGCCCATGGAGGAGGCGCGGATGAACTCCAGCCCATCGAGATAGGTTCGCGCCAGCCGTTCCCCTTCGACCGCGAGGAGCACGTCGAACTCCCCAGCACGAAGCGCAATGAGGAGCCGCTGGGCGTCCGGACGGTTCGCCAGAGTCGTGTCATCAATGGCCTTGCCAGACGCCGCCTTGCCGTCGTCGGCATAAATGTGGCCGGGATCGATCTCGTAGCCATGGTCATCGGCCAGAATCCTGCACGCCTCGATCTGGTTCTCGACCTTGGGAGCCCTGGTGTCCTTATTGCTGATCCTGGCGTAGATCGCGGCGCGCGATGTCATAGGTGAAAGCTTATCTGCGACTGGGTCCTGATCACCTTGATGACGGCCGGATTGGTCGTCGTGATCTGGGCCATGGCCGGACCGGCGCTCGCGGACCTGTTCGAGCAGGCGATCAGCCGCGTTTCCGGACTCTGACGTCATGCGCGTCACCGCGAGCCGCGCGACGGCGGGTCTG
This sequence comes from Microbacterium sp. ZW T2_14, assembly GCF_044987405.1. Lineage (NCBI taxonomy): Bacteria > Bacillati > Actinomycetota > Actinomycetes > Micrococcales > Microbacteriaceae > Microbacterium > Microbacterium sp. ZW T2_14. The sequence goes on from NZ_JBJDRK010000043.1 coordinate 31,289, forward strand.
CGTGCCCGGCTCGCCGGCGACCTTCGCGATGACGCGGGTGCGAGCCCTGTCGAGTTCGTGCTCGTCGGCGCACTGCTCACGGTGCTCACGCTGGGCGTGCTGCAGTTCGGGCTCGCGGTGTACGTGCGCAACGTCGTGCACGATGCGGCCGTCGAGGGCGCGTATCACGCCGCTCTTGCCGACACGACGCTCGCGGACGGGGCGCAGCGCACACGCGAGATCGTCGCCCGCACGATCGGCGGCGAGTACGCGACCGACGTCACGGTGCGGGAGACGTCTTCGCTCGGCCAGGAGAGCGTCGAGGTGCGGGTTGCGGCGACGCTTCCGCTGGTCGGTCTGCTCGGTGCATCCCGCTCTCTGGAGGTGACGGCGCATGCGCCCGTCGAGTCGTTCGACTGAGCCCGCGGCCGGCCCCGACAAGACTGCCGAGCGTGGCGTGACGGCAGCCTCCGAGGGGCGCGACACTGACGACGATGGCGCCGAACGCGATGACACCGAACGCGGTTCCGCGGCGCTCGAGTTCATCCTGGTAGGGCTGCTGATGCTGGTGCCGCTGGTGTACCTCATCGTCTCGCTGGGGCTCATCCAGGGGCAGAGCCTCGGTGCCGAGGCGGCGGCCCGGCACATCGCCCGTGCGGTGTCGACCGCGACCGACACCGAGGAAGCCCGCGAGCGTGCCGATGCCGTGCTGGCTGCCGTCGCGGAGGAGTACGGTCTCGACGACGTCGACCTGTCGATCGACTGCACCCCTTCGGGTGCCTCCTGCCCGCGGGCCGGCGCGACGCTGCGCATCACCGTTCGCACCGCGGTGGCGCTGCCGCTCGTACCGCCGGTTCTCGGCCTCGAGCAGATCGCCGCGATCCCGATCGAGGCCACGGGCGCTCACAAGGTGTCGCGGTTCTGGAGCGAGCAGTGAGGGCGCGGCTGCAGGCATGGGCCCGCGCAAAGACGCCGGCGGACGACGGTGAGGAGGGCAGCGTGCTGATCCTCACTCTCGGCTACGCGGTGCTCGCGATCGCCGTGATCCTGGTGTGCACCGCTGCGACCAGCCTGTACCTCGCACAGAAGCAGCTCGATGCGGTGGCGGATGCCGCGGCCCTCGCCGCCGCGGACGGCTTCGAGCTGTCCATCGTCGGCGGAGAGCCCGTCGCCACGCTGACCGACGCCGGCGTGCGTCGCGAAGCCGATGCGATGGTCGAATCGATGGGAGGAAGGGCACGCCTCGTCGCGGCGACGAGCCCTGACGGCGTCTCTGCGCGTGTCACGGTCGCCGGGCAGTGGCATCCGCCGATCGTCACCATGTTCGTTCCCGACGGCGTCGCGCTGGAATCGACGGCGACCAGCCGCACCGCCCTGCGCTGACGCGCGCCGCCCACCGCCCACCGCCCATCCGGTTCGTCCACCGCCTGACGGAACCTGGCATCGCGACCCCGCGCTCCGCTACAGTGAAGCGAATCGGTGCCACGGCACCCTGACCGGAAGGAGGAACGATGATGGCCGTCTTCAGCACGCCCCGTGTCAAGTTCCCTTCCCTCGAGGTCACCCGCACCCATTGATCCGGTGACCTCCCATCCAGGAGTGTCCATCCGATGTCATCCGTGCGCTTCGACGCGTCCGCATCTCTCCTTCCGCCCGAGCTCGAGCCCGGCGCCGACCAGCGCTGGTCGACGTGGCCGGCCTCGTCTCCCACCCAACGCGGTCCACTGCCGCATCCGCACTGGCTCGTGACCGCCTCGGCGGCGTTCGACACCGAGCTCGGCATCGTCAAGACCGGCAAGGAGGCCGACGTGCATCTCATCGAGCGCGCCGTGCCCGGTACCGCCGGCGTGCTGCTCGCCGCGAAGCGGTACCGCAACACGCATCACAGCGACTTCCACCGCTCGGGCAGCTACGAAGAGGGCCGCACGATGCGGAACACCCGCGACGCCCGCGCGGTGGGCCGCAAATCAGCGCATGGCCGTTCTGTCGCCGCCGGGCACTGGGCGCATAGCGAGTTCGAGGCGCTGTGCCGTGCCTGGCAGGCCGGCGTTCCTGTGCCGTATCCCGTGCAGGTGAGCGACACCGAGGTGCTCATGGAGTTCATCGGCGACGGGCGCGCCGCAGCACCGCGGCTCGCGCAGAGCCGGCTGCACGGCGAACACCTGCGGGATGCGTTCGCCCAGGTGGTCGGCATCCTCGAGGCGTTCGCGGGCGCCGGATACGCGCACGGCGATCTGTCGCCGTACAACCTGCTCGATGACGAGGGGCGCATCGTCGTGATCGACCTGCCCCAGATCGTCGACGTCGCTGCGAACCCGCAGGGGCTCGACTTCCTCCATCGCGACGTCGTCAACGTCTCGACGTGGTTCGCACGGCGGGGGCTCGACAACGACCCGGAGGAGCTGTTCGCCCACCTGATAGGGATGCTGTGGTGAGCCCGCCGGCCTTGGGAGGCGTCAGGTCGACGCGCGCACGTTGATCGTCGGCGTCAGCTGGACGTGCTGGGCCGGTGCCTGGTCTCGCTGCTCCAACCGCATCAGGCAGGTCTCCAGTGCACGGCGGCCGACAGCCAGCTTGGGCGGCGCGATCGCGGTGAGCGGAACCGTGGCGAACGACGCGATCTCGTCGTCGTAGGCGACGATGGCGAAGTCTTCGGGAACGCGAAGCCCCCGACCTTCCGCGATTCCGAGCAGTCCCACGGCGAGGTCGTCCGGCAGGACGATGGCTGACCTGATCCCCGCGGCCAGGCAGTCGTCCAGGAACTCCCTCAGCACGTCCGAGGTGGAGCCGTCACCCCATCGCGGCGAGGGTGCGGTGACGACCGGTCCCGGCATCATCTGACGCCGGCGGGTGGCGCGTGCATGCCCGCGAGCGATCCAGGGCGCCGTCGCCGTCTCGCGCAGGAGGAGGCCGACGCCGCGGTGTCCTCGTTCGAAGAGATGATCGACCGCGAGTTCCGCGCCGAACTCGTGATCCGAGCGCACCGAATCGACCCGCATCGTTGTCGGAGCCCCGTCGGGGGAGCGCTCGACGAGCACGACGGGCGTGCGGATGCCGGCGATCGCCTGCCACGTCATGTCATCGTCGATTCCGGGGCGAGCGGTTACCAGCATGATCGCGTCCGCACCGCCCGCGTCCAGTCGTGCCAACTGGTGGATCTCTTCGCGCGGGTCATAGTTGGTCGTGCCGAGAACGATCCGGATGCCAGAGCCGTGGGCTGCCCCGCTCACGCCGCGGATCACGGGCGGAAAGTAATAGGCGGCATCCGGCACGATCAGTCCGATCGTGGCGACCGGTCGTGATGACGTGCCGATGCCGCGTGCACCGACGGCCGGCGCGTCGGCGGCTTCGGGAAGGACGGCGCCGCCGTGCACCCGGCGGACGAGCCCTCGCTCAGCCAGCACCGAGAGGTCTCTGCGGATCGTCATGCCGGTCAGTCCGGCGCGCTCAGCGAAGTCCGTCACCTCGATGCGGCCGCGCAGCACGATCTCCCGCAGTATGCGTTCGCGACGTTCCTCGGCGATCATCGGGCTCACCATAGCCTCTTCGTGTTCGGCGTGCGTTGAGGGCGCTCGGCCCCCGGGCGGAGGGGAAGCGGGGACGGCGCCTGCGCCGCCCCCGCTTCGGAGCCGCGGCTCAGCGGCAGTCGATCCCGGTGTACGGCACCGTCGTGGTGGTCCGTGCGCCGCTGCCGGCCGTCGCCACCACCGTCACCGCGCCGTCGGCGAGCTCGCCGTTGATCTTGAAAGACGAGCGGATCTGCTTGCCCGGATCGACGTTCACTCTGACGTCGTCGCCGAGTTCCGTGGCGACAGCGACGGCCACCCGTGCATCGTGGTCGTTGACGGTGGTGACGTGCACCCAGGCGTTCGGACCGCGGCACTCGGTGAGCACGCCCACCGAGGTCGGCACGGCGCTTCCCGCAAGCTCGATCGCGAGCAGGCTGACTCCTTCCCCGGTCACCGGGCTGCCCTCCGGGAGGGTCACAGCGGCCACCGGCTTGCCCGACAGCGGGATTCGCTGCGCGAACACTGAGGCCGGTGCCGTCACGGTCGAGATCGTTCCGCCCAGATAGGGTCGCGTCCGTTGCAGGAACGTGGCGGCGCTGCCGAGCAGCGCCGTGTCGGCGGCATCCGTCGACGCATCGCCCCACAGCGGAAGCGAGAGCTGCACCTGCTCGCTCGACCCGTCCTGGTAGTGGACGGTCGCGCCCCCCGCCGATGCGGTGCCGGTCGAGAAGCCCGCAACGATGAGCTCGTCGCCTTCGCCCACCAACGACACGTGCTGGCCAGCTGCCTTGATCGCATCGGGGGTGCCGACCGCCGTCGGATGCCAGTCGAGGGGGTGCCCGAAAGCTGTCGCCTTCTCACCGACGGAGAGACCGGCGTGCGCCAGCGCCTCGGCAGAGAACATGCGGAAATCGGTGGTGATGGCCCCGTTGCGCGGATTCGCAGTGGAGGCCACTGCCGTCTGGTTCACCAGTGCTGCGAACGGCAGCGGGGCGACCTCGATACCGGCACCCTGATACGCGCCGATGTTCGGCGTGGCGGGCACCGGGTTGCCGAAGAAGTCACGCTCACCGGCATCGACGACCGGCGTGCCGGCACCGAGCAGTGGCGATCCGACAGCGAGCTGGTAGCCGGGGAGCGCCCGTGTCTGCTGGCCACTGCCTGCGGCGATGAGCTGTGGGTCGCCGACGACAGGATCCGTTTCCGTCGCGGGGGGCTGGATGCCGCCGAAGTACGCGTTGTTGGCGTACACCCCGTTCGTCGTCTTCAGGCTGCCGCCCTGGGCGATGATGATGTTGTTCTTCATCTGCCGCGGTGCGGTCATGTCGTCCTCGAACGGCCGGTTCAGGCACGAGAACGTGTTGTTGTAGATCAGGTGCAGTCCCGGTCCACCGCTTGCCCCACCGAGCCGGCAGTCGTCCTGCGACACGTTGTAGCGAAGGATGGCGGTGGCCGTGGTGGATGCGGTTCCGCAGCCCGAGATGCAGTCCAGGTAGAAGCCGCCGGCGTTGCCGTACGAGTAGTTGTACTGGAAGGTGCAGCTGCCCTTGATCTTCATGTCGCAGTCCCAGGCGGTGGAGTCGTAGGTCGAGCCCACGCTGTTGCCCACCACGTTGAATTGGAACAGCGGGTCGACGGAGTTGTACGGCCACATGCCCGCGAAGTTGCCCTTGAGGAAGGGGTACTCGCCGTGTCCGAGGTCGATCGCCGAGTTGTACTCGATGACCGGCTTGTCGGAGTTGTGGATCACGATGCCGTCGCCGCCCACGGCGCGGATGTCGTTGCGTGCGACGTACACGTCAGTGTTGTAGTGCTTCGTCGTGTCAGGCGCCGAGAGCTTGATGCCGCCGGCGGCCGTGTCGTTGACGACGTTGTCGGTGACGGTGATGCCGTCGAACCAGCCGACGCCGTCTCCGAGCACCGAGATCCCGGCCGAGCGCGAGAACGCGTTCCCGAGCGTGGTCTTGTCCGACCAGCCGGCGACCTTTTCGACGTGGTTGCGTGTCAGCACCACGCCACTGCGCTTGGTGCCGTCGTTGATCTCGTAGAGGATGCCGACGCGACGCTTGTCGGGTGTACCCGGGTTGATGACGCGCATGCCGTCGACGGTCCAGTTGCTGACATTGAGGAGATGGATGCCGGCGAGCCGGCCGTCCCCGTTGATCGTGGCCGGCGCGTCCCCGTCTCCGTAGGGCGAGACGGTGATCGGCGCGCCGCCGAGGCCGGAGCCGGTGGGGGCGAAAGTGCCGACGCATTCGCTCCCGCGGTGGAAACGGACGGACTGGCCCGGCTGGAACGGCTGCACGCTCGCGAGCTCATCGAGGGAGCGGAAGGGCCTCGCCTCGGAGCCGTCGCCGGCGGCGGGGGCCGAGCAGTCGACGAAGTACACGGTGTCGGAGACGGCCACGACGTGGGCGGAGATCTCGCCTTGGGCCACGGCGCCGAAAAGTGACTCTGCGCGCGCAGTGATCCGGTATTCACCCGCGGTCGTGCCGGCCGGGACGACGAACGAGGCGGTCGCACGACCGGTGTCGTCGGCGTTGGCGACGATCTCGGTGCCGGCGAAGCCGACGGTCACCGGAACCTGCGGGTTGGCGCCTTCTACGGTGACGGCGACCGGGGAGCCCGCGGCCAGCAGCGACAGGTCCACGTCGTCGGGCGTGATCGTGAGCGGCTGCGCGAGGTATTCGTCGGTGCAGTTGATGCGCAGGTCTGCCCAGTCGGCGTGGTCGTTGCCGTTGCCCTCCGGCCCGGGCTCGGCGATCAGTTCGACGGTGCTCGCCCCGCGCAGATCCAGGTTGAGGAGGCCGGCGGCATCGACGCCGCCGCGGGCGATCCGGAACTTCTCGGCGCCGTCGACCTTCACGACGAAGTCGACGCGCCCCTTGCCTGCCTGGCTGTCGTCGATGCCGACATAGCCGAGCAATTGCGTGCACTGCTGCGCCACGTCGTACACCACGCGTGCGGGGGCGTGCGTGCCGAGGCCTTTGGGGTACGGGACGCCGCGGATCGACTGGATCGTCCGCGTCGTGTCGGGCACGGCCTTGGCGCCGTTGCTGTAGTCGCGCTCGACCGGACCCCAGCCGTTCTCGGCCGATGCCCACTCCAGGTCGCTGGCGTAGTGGACCTCGCCGGCGAGGTCCTCGGCCGCGACCGCGGCGGCCGGCGCGCCGGCGAGGCAGAGCCCGCCGATCGTCACCGCGGCCAGCAGCGTCATCCGTTTTCTCAGCAAGGGATTCCTCCTCGAATCTCACGGTCCGCCGCCGGGTTCGACGGGGGACGCAGCCATCGTGTCAGCGCCGGAGTGTTCAGCCGATCGAACTGAACACAACTGAACATTCGAGCACCGACCGATGGCGAGATCACCTCGGAGCGACAGCACGGAGGGCCCCGACGCGTGTGCGTCGGGGCCCTCCGTGGCGTGGTCGGACTAGCGGACGCCCTTGGCCGGCGTCGCCTGGAACGCGCGCTCGATCTCCTGCGAGAACGTGTTGCCCGCGGCATCCTTCGCCGTCACCCGCAGGTCGACCCAGCCGCCCTTGTCCGACACCGGGATCTGCGCGGAGTACCCGCTCACCCAGGCACGGCTGGTCACGAACACGTCGCCGTCGCCCTCGACGGCGCCGGTCGGGGCATCCGTCTCGGCCGTCTTCAGCGTGACCGGCACCCATGCGCCGCCCGCGGTGCGGGCCTCGAGCGTCGCGTCGGTGATGGCACCCGCGGGGGCGGTGCCGGCGACGTGGCCGAGCTCGAGACCGAGCGGGATGCCGGATCCCTTGCGACGGCCCTCGCCCACGAGGTTGTCGACGTTGACGTCGACGTCGTAGTAGGCCTGGATCATCGGCAGCAGCCGGTTGGTCCAGTCGCCGAGCTTGCCCTCCGAGCGGAAGGTCCAGTCACTGACCGTCTTCGTCGATCCCGCGAGGTGAGAGCCATCGTGGGTCGCGGTGCTCACCACGCGCCATTCCTGGTCGCCGTCCGGGAGCTCGTACACGTTGACGCCCTGGTGCTCCGCCTGCTTGATCAGCTGACCGTCGATGTACACGTCGGCCGTCTGGTGCACGGTCGAGGGCTCGATCCACGTGTCGAACGTGCCGGTGTGCTCCGGGTCGCCGCCGTCCGCCCAGCTGGGGATGTTCACCTGCGCGTAGTCCGACACGCGGTAGGGCACCCAGAAGCCGGTCGCGACGTACGGGCGCACGATGCCGCCGAAGTACTCGACCTCGAGCTCCTGGCCGGGCTCGTAGGTGCGCAGCATGTCGCGCATCTCCCAGCGGACGGACTCGACGCCGACGCCCTGGTTCCAGCGCAGGTCGTCGGTGTTCACCCATTCCTCGCGCACCGTGCCGCGCTCGGCGCGCATGAAGTAGCCCGAGCCGTACTGGGCGCCCGGCACGAAGTCGTACCGGAATTCGCCCATGAGCTCCTTCTGACCGTGGTACGTCGTGTCGATGCGCGTCAGGTTCTTCGGCGCGTAGGCGAGGTCGGTCGGGATCTCGCCGTCGCTGTAGCGGGCGATGTCGTAGACGACGTCCGGGTACGAGTCACCGACGGCCTTCACCGTGACCTTCTTCTTCGCCATGTCGGCGAGGAGCTGACGGCCCTCGATGCCACTGACCGCGGCGACCGCGATCGGCGCGTCGGTGGTGAAGTCGTCCGAGCCGACCCAGGTGCTCAGCTCGCCGTCCGCGTCGTTGACCAGGATCATCAGCTTCGCGCCGGCCGCAGCCGCGTTGGCGGCGGCCTGCCCGGGCGAGACCTGGCCGGACAGGGTCACGACCGCGACCTTGCCGCTGACGTCGATCGCAGCGAACTCGTCGACGCTGCCGGTGCCGGCATCGACCGCCGCCGCCTTGATCTCGCCGTCCAGGAACGTGGATCCGACCTGCAGGATCACGTCGAGCGGCTTCTTGCCCGCCGCCACAGTGAGCATCGGCTCCCAGAGCCGCCAGCGCGTCGTGAGGTGGAAGTCGGCGTCGTCGACCTTCATGGGCTGTGCCCACATCTCGTCGATGAGCACCGGCATGATGACGCTCGCGGAGAAGTCGTCGGCGTGGAAGTCCATGCGACCGAACGACTGCTCGAGGTCGTCACGGCCGACGTCGACCGTGACCTGCTTCGCCGTGCGGGCATCCAGGGAGACCGTCGCATCCTTCGTGAGGGTCAGCTTCGGGTCGCCGGCCAGCACGGTCGCCATCGTGTCGGCGTTGCGGTTGATGTCCATGTACGACATCACCGTGTAGTCGCCCTTCATGAGGCGCAGCGTCGTCTCGCCTTCGACGAGGACCGGCTCGGCCCACTGCGCAGCGGCATCCCACAGCATCGCGTAGACGCTGACGGGCTCGCCGTCGAAGCCGGTGGCCGTGATGGTGAGGTCGTAGCGCTCGGCCTCGGCGATCGTGCCCAGGGCTGTCCGCGTCACGGTCTCCCCGTCCACGGAACCCGTCAGCGTGCCCGAGAGCTGGGTGCCCGCGGGTACCTTGGCCGGGTCCACCGTCATCGTGACGGATGCGCTGCCGCCGGCGGGGATCGTCAGCGAATCGGCGTCGATCGTCAGCGCGTCGAACGCGATCCCGTCGGACAGCGGACCGGGGCCCTCGCCGCCGCCGGGCGTCGTGTCGCTCAGCGTCGCCTCGAGAGCGACGGTGATCTCGGCATCCGTGCGGTTGGTGTACTCGACGGTGCGCTCGACGGGCGTCGGCTCTTGGCCCCACATGAGCATGCCGAAGTCGCCGGAGCCCGAGGCGACGACGGGCGCGTTGAGCGCGGCGTCGACGTTGATGACGCCGGTGCCGCCCTGGTACGACGTGTAGCCGAGGTCGGTGGCCGTGCTCGCGAGCGCCGCCTTCAGCTGCGCGGTCGTGAGCTCGGGGTTCGCGCCGAGGAGGATCGCCGCGGCGCCCGCGACGTGCGGGGTGGCCATCGACGTCCCACTCATGGTGCTGTACGAGCCCTCACCGCCGCTGTCGGCGGAACGCGCCGCCGTGACCTCGTTGCCGGGGCCCGTCACGTTCGGCTTCAATGCTCCCGAGCGCGACAACGGACCCTGGCTCGTGAAGTAGGAGAGCTCGCCCGACGGGTCGTCCACCGATCCGACGGTGAACGCCTGCTCGGCCGAACCGGGGGCGCCGATGGACTCGGGGGAGCCGGCGTTGCCTGCGGCGACCACGAACAGCGCGCCGGTCTCCTCCGCGATCTGGTTGAGCGACTCGGCCATCAGGTCCTTGCCGTCGGACGGCGACTGCGAACCCAGGCTCATCGACACGATCGGGGCGTTCTGACCCGCCCACTCCATCGCCTCGATGATCCACGAGTCCTGGCCGTAGCCGTCGGCGCCGAGCACCTTGCCGATCAGCAGGTCGGCGCCGTCGGCGACACCGCGGTGGGTGCCGTCGGACGCGGCACCGGTGCCCGCGATGGTCGAAGCGACGTGCGTGCCGTGGCCGTTGGGATCCCAGGCGACCTCCTCGCCGGGAACGAAGCTCTGGGAGCCGTCGAGGATGTGGCCCTCCAGGTCGGGGTGGGTGTCGTCGATGCCGGTGTCGAGCACGGCGACCGTGACGCCCTCACCGGTGTATCCCTGGGCCCAGGCCGCGGGGGCGTCGATGTAGGGCACGCTCGAGTCGAGCGTGGAGCGGACCTTGCCGTCGAGGTGGATCGCCTCGATGCCGTCGGCGAGGGCCGGCGTGGCTGAGAATGTGCGCGCCGAGGACGCGGTGAGCGACTGCCACGCGGCGGCGGCGTCGTCGTGGCCCAGCGTCGCGGCCGCGCCGCCGATGCTCTCGAGCGGCGCGGTGACCTCCAGTCCCGGGACGGGCGCCGAGAAGGTGCGCGCGGCCGCGGCATCCTGCTCCACGATGATCGGGGTGGCGTCCACCGAGGCGTCGTCGTAGCCGTACTCGATCAGCAGCGACACGTTGAACAGATCCTCGTCGAGGGCACCCGAGGCGAGATAGGGCATCGCGCCCTGGGGCACGACGTGCAGATCGTCGCCCACCTCGTACGTCTGCACGCCCGCGCCGTCGACAGCCGTGTCGACCGAGACGGTGTGGGTGCCGTCCGACATGTCGGTGACGGTGACGCGGTCGCCGGTGATGAGGGTGACGGTGTGCGCCTGGCCGGCCGTCGCTCCGGCGGCCGGCCAGGCGCACACCGTCACCC
>NZ_JBJDRK010000044.1:0-41028 GCF_044987405.1 Microbacterium sp. ZW T2_14
GACCCTCGGCGGGCCGGATCCGCCGGTCCGCCGCCCGGTCGGGAGGTCAGCCGGTCAGCCGGTCCGCGGCGCGGATGGCCAGCTCGTAGCCGTACACGCCCGCGCCCGCGATCACGGTGCGGGCGACCGTCGAGATGATCGAGTCCCGATGGAGGGCGTCCCGGGCGTGGATGTTCGTGATGTGCACCTCGACCACGGGTGTGGACAGCATGTGCAGTGCGTCCAGCAGCGGCACCGAGCCGAAGCTGAACCCTGCGGGGTTGATCACGACCGTCGCGTGCCGGCGGAACGCCTCGTGCACCCATTCGACGAGCTCGTGCTCCGCGTTGGACTGCGCGAAGAAGAGCTCGAACCCGACCTCGCCGGCGACCCGCTCGCAGTCGGCGCGCACGTCGTCGAGGCTCGCGGTCCCGTAGAGCTCCGGTTCGCGCACGCCGAGCATGTTGAGGTTCGGGCCGTTGAGCACGAAGAGCTTCCTCGTCATGGATGACTCCTTTCTCGCCCGTGCCGTTCCCCCGATGTCCCCGCGCCGCCGGCGCGGGGACATCGGGGGAACGGCACGGGCGCTTCTACAGACCGAGCAGCGTCGGCAGGAACGTGACGACGACGGGGAACAGCGTCAGCAGCAGCAGGACCGTGCCCAGCGGGATCAGGAACGGCAGGATGCCGCGGAACAGCTCTCCCATCGGTCGGCGCGTGATCGAGCCGACGACGAACAGCACGGCCCCGACCGGTGGTGTCAGCGATCCGATCATCAGGTTGAGGATCATCAGCACGCCCAGCTGCACCGGGTCGATCCCGAACTGGGCGACGATCGGCATGAGGATCGGCACGAGCACCAGGATGACCGGCGGGGCCTCGAGCGGGATGCCGAGCAGGATCAGGAGCACGTTCAGCATCAGCAGGAAGACGATCGGGTTGTCCGTGAATCCCGTGAGCCACTCACCGAGCGCGCGCGACACCTGCTCGCGGGCGAGCACCTGGCCCATGAGGTTCGAGGCCCCGAGGATCAGGAGGATGCCGCCGGCGATCACGACCGTCTCCTTCGCCGACTTCCAGAACACCCGCCACGTCAGCGTGCGGTAGATCGCCCCGAGGATGAGCATGTACACCGCCGCGATGCCGGCGCTCTCGGTCGCGGTGAAGAGTCCGCTGAAGATGCCGCCGAGGATGATCACGGGCAGCAGGGCGGGGCCGATGACGCGCACGGCCGCCTTGCCCAGCATCCCGCCGTTGAACGGTCGGCCGACCGCGACGTCGGGGTGCCGGCGCACCCAGAAGAAGATGTACAGCGCGAGACCGGCCGCCATCAGCAGCGCCGGGATGATCGATCCCGCGAACAGGGCGCCGGTCGAGATCGATGCCGTCGCCGCGAACAGCACCGCCGGGATGCTCGGCGGCATGACCGTGCTCATCAGCGAACCGGACGCCGTCAGGCCGGCGGAGAAGCCGTAGGGGTAGCCGGCCTTGAGCATCTGGGGGATCTGCACCTTGCTCGTCGAGGCGGCATCCGCCAGCGCCGAACCGCTGATCCACGAGAAGCCGATTGCGGTGCCGAGGTTGACGTAGGCGAGGTTGCCGGGAAGTCGCGGAAGCAGCGCCCGGGCCAGGTCGTAGAGGCGCGTGGCGATGCCGAGGTTGTTGGCGATCGTGCCGACGAAGATGAACAACGGCACCGCCAGCAGCGGGAAGCTGTTGATGCCGTTGACGATCGAGGAGATCGCGTACCCCGCCGACAGATTGTGGCTGTAGAAGTAGAGCATGCTCGACGCGATCATCGCGAAGGCGACGGGCACCCGCAGCAGCAGGAAGACGACGAACAGCAGGATGTAGAGCCAGAGGTCCACGCTCAGCCCTCCATCTCACCGATGTCGAGCTTGCGCTCGGGACGGTTCGCGTAGGGGATCTTGAACGACGAGTGGATCGCGGCCGACACGAAGCCGACGAGCGCGAAGATGTACAGGACGCCGACGGGCACGTGCATGGCGGCGCTGAGCCGGCCCCACTCGGTCTCGATCTTCACCCACGCCTCGTAGGCGAGGGCGAGGCTCGTGGCGACCATGATGACGGCGGAGATGACCCGCAGGGCGACGAAGAGCCGGGTGCCGGCGAGCATCTCGTCGAACATCTCGAGCACGATGTGCCCGTTGCGCCCGACGAGGTAGCCGGTCGTGATGAACGTCATCGCGATCATCGAGAGCAGCGCCAGCTCGCCGGCGCCCACCCAGCTGATGGTGGGGAAGTACCGGCCGAGCACCTGGTACATGACGCCGAAGATGATGCCGGCGAAGAGCGTGACGCCGATCGTGATCTCGATGCCCGAGAGGATGCGGATGAACACCGGGTCGGGCGGGACGCCCTGGTTGAGCTTGGGCGTCGTGTAGAACGTGTTCGTGTGCGGGTAGATCGACTCGCCCACCCCCGGCTCGTGCGCCGCGTCCGCTGCCGCCTCGGACTCGGTGCCGCGAACCTCCTCGGGTTCCGACCCGGGGTCCTTGTCGGTCATGGCGTCACCGCCACGGTCTCAGGATGCATTGCCAACCTCTCTGTCGGTGCCGGGCCCGGCGTGCGCGCACGCATCGCCGTCCCTGTGACTCTGGTCTGCGGGCGGGGGTGTGCAAAGAAGAGTTTCGCCGAATGGGACACCGGCCGCACGCGCCGATCCGCACCGTCGCACACGCGCCGATCCGCCCCCGTCGCACGCGACGGAGGCGGATCGGTGTCGGGCGGGAACGGCTACTTGACGACAGGCACCGTCGCCGTCGAGGAGAGCTGCTCCTGCACCCCCGCGGGGTTGAGGACGTTGATCCTCAGGGTCAGCGCCGCCTCTCCGGCCGGCACGTTGTTGTCGACGTCGTCGGCGTCGAACTGGACGATGACGCGGTTCTTGTTCGCCGTCACCTTCGACGCGACGATCGGGGCCGACGACAGCGGCGTGACGAGCACGGCGCCGCTGTCATATGTGTACCCGGCCGGCAATTCGAAGTGCGCCGAGACCTTGCCGTCCACGCCGGTGAACAGCCCCGTCTCGGAGCCGAGCTGCAGCGTGCCCGGTGTGAACTTCAGCGCGCCCGGCTGATCCTGCGGCACGAGGTACACCTCGATCTTCCCGGTCGGCCGCGGATCGGTGCAGTCGTTGAAGAAGTACTCACCGGCACGGTCGAACGTGTGCTGGTAGGTCTCTCCGGGCTGCAGCTTGACGTTGAACTCGCCCTCGAAGAACTGCGTCGCGCAGTGCGCCTTCGTGTTCGGGAAGTTCGGGAACGTCTCGGCTCCCGGGTTGCGGAACGTCACCGTCGTGCCCACCGGCACCCGCAGGTGCGTCGGCTGCATGCCGTTCTGCGACACGCTGTCGCGGGAGGCGGCCGTGTCGGCCGTGCGGCTCGACCGTGCGAGCAGCACGGTGTTGCCGACCGTCGAGCCTTCGACAGCGGCACCGCCCACCGGGCGACGGATCGTCAGGGGCGCCGTCGCCGGCCCCTCCTGGCTGCCGGACTCGGTCGTGTAGTCTCCGCCGAGTTTGAACGACCACAGCGAGTCGCCCTGGGTCACGGACCCGCCGTACGGGTTCGTCGATCCGGCTGCGATCACGGCGACGTACTGCTCGCCGTCGACCTCGTAGGTGACCGGCGCCCCCGAGATGCCGGAGCCCGTCTGGAACTCCCACAGCACGTCCCCCGTGGCCGCGTCCATCGCCAGCACCCGGCCGTCGATCTGGCCGACGAACAGCAGATCGGATGCCGTGGTCAGGGGTCCCTGGCCGTGCGACATGTCAGTGCCCAGGTGGTTGCGCCACGCGACCTCGCCGGTCGACGCGTCGTATGCCAGGATGCCGCCCGTCTGGTACTGACCGATGGCGCGCAGGCCGTTGGCGGCTGCGCCGTCATAGTGTGCGACCGGGTTCGTGCCGTACGGGAAGTACACCAGGTTCGTGCTCTGGCTGTACGAGTTGTTCGACCAGTCGCCGCCGCCGTTCTGGCTCGTCGTCGACAGGATCGGCGCCTCGAACTGCGGGTCGTACAGGCATCCCTCGCGGTGGCCCGACGAGCCCGCCGGGTAGGTGAGGAACGGCTCGTCGACCGAGACGTAGCTGTCCGGGCTGAACACGAGGTTGCCCTCGGCATCCGCCTGGTAGCCGTTGTAGTTCGGCACGCCGCGCCAGGGGTTCCCCGGGATGTTGTCGGCGCCGAGCTTCTCCCAGACGACGCAGTCCGGCAGGAGCCGGGTCTCGGGCATGGGCTGGGTCGCCGTGTTGTGCTGGCGGGAGTCCGTGATCACGGGCTGCTCGGTCACGGGGAGCACGGGCTTGCCGTCGGTCCGGTCGATCACGAACTGGTGGCCCGACTTGCTGCCGTAGAAGGCGACCTTGCGCTCCTCGCCGTCGACCGTGATGTCGGCAAGTGTGGGCGGATGCACGTTGTCCATGTCCCACACGTCGTGGTGGATGGACTGGTAGTGCCACTTGAACGCGCCGGTCCTGGCGTCGACGGCCACCATCGTGTCGGAGAACAGGTTGTCACCCGGCCGCCCGGAGGCGTTCTGTGACGACGTGCAGCTGCGCGCGTTGCCGAAGGTCATGATGTACGTGCCGAGTTCGGTGTCGACGGCGCCGTGCATCCACGAGGTCGCACCTCCCTCTTCCGCGCAGTCCGTGCCGTCGGCCTGCACCGGCCCCCACGTCGCCGACGCGTCGAACGTCACGCCGTCCAGCCCGGTGAACAGCTCGCCGCGCTTCGGGCCGCCGAAGAAGTGCCAGAGGTAGTGCCCGTCGCTCGCGTCCAGCGCGACGACCGCGCCGCGGTCGCCGTCCGCCGCGTGCGCGTAGACGATCCCGTCGTAGTACACGGTCGCAACCTTCCCGACGCGGCCGAGGTCCTCGCCGTTCGCTCCGGTGGGCTGCACCGCCCAGACCTCGGCGCCCGTCGCCTGGTCGAGGGCGACCACGCGGTTGCCGCCGGCCAGCGTGAAGATCTTGCCGTCCCCCGCCGAGACCCCCCGGCGAGTGGTCGACGTTCCGTAGGCGGGCTTGTCCCACTTCCAGATGGCGTCTCCCGTGACGCCGTCGACGGCGATGACGCCACCGCTCGGCGTGTCCACGTAGATGACGCCGTCGACGACGATCGGCGTGGTCTGCTGTCCGACGTTGGCCGACGCGGGCGCGACGGCCGAGAGGTGCGTGCGCCAGGTCGGGGCCAGCTCGTCGAGGTTCTCGGCCGTGATCTGCGTCAGACCCGAGTAGTGCTGGTTGCCGAGATTGCCGCCGACCGTGGGCATGTCGGCGCCGGTCGGCTCGAGCCCGCTGAGTCCAGCCGGTGGCACCGGATCTGCGGGTCTGGTCATTCCGTAGGCGGGTGAGGCGGCGATGGCGAGCACGGCCACCAGCGCGCCGATTCCCGCCGTTCCCAACCTCATGGTCAGTCGTTTGCGCATCCCTTGCTCCTTGATCGTCTTCGATCCGGCGACGCGGGGACCTGCCCGCGCGTCGCCGCTGTGGGGAATGCCGTCCGGGCCGTCGACCCTGGGGGGATCGGCCACTCCGGCCGGCGCTCGGACGCTAACCCCCGGTCACCGAGGCGGCAACCTCGCGACCCATCGAGTGGTACAGCGGCTACTGCGCCGAGCGACCCAGGCCGCAGGGATCCCTTCCCTTTCTGCCCAGTGGGACACGCTTTGTCGTCGGCGGCGGCGCCTGCATAGCATGCGGCCGTCGGCACCAATGCCCCATGGACGGAGTTGTCATGGCTGCTTCAGCATCCAAATCCCTGTCGCCCGAGCAGCAGCAGGAGCTCGATGAGGTGTTCGCCCGGGCGCGCGCCGCGCTGGCGGTCATCGAGACCTATGACCAGGCGCGCGTCGACCGGCTGATCCGCGCGGTCGCCTGGGCGGTGGCCAATCGCTCGTCGTTCCACCGTCTGGTCGAGATGGGCATCGAGGAGTCCGGGCTCGGCGACTTCGACAGCCGCATGAACAAGCGGATGAAGATCCGCGGCGTCCTCCGCGACGCGCTGCGCAGCCCCTCGGTCGGCATCATCGAGGAGGATGCCGAGAAGGGGCTCGTCAAGTACGGCAAGCCCGTCGGGGTGATCGGCTGCGTCGTCCCGACGACGAACCCCGATCTCACGCCCGCCGGCAACGCCATCTACGCGATCAAGGCGCGCGATGTCGTGGTGTTCTCGCCGCACCCGCGTTCGAAGCACACCACGTTCGAGACCGTCCGGCTGATGCGCGAGGCGCTCGAAGCGGAGGGCGCTCCCGCCGACATCCTGCAGTGCATCGAGCTGCCGAGCCTGGCCGCATCCCAGGAGATCATGCAGCGCGCCGATCTGGTGATCGCCACCGGCGGCCAGGGGCTGGTGCGCGCCGCCTACAGCTCCGGAACGCCGGCCTACGGCGTCGGCGCGGGCAACGCCACCGAGTTCGTCGACGAGACCGCGGATCTTCGCGAGACCGCGCGCAACTGCGCCCTGTCCAAGACGTCGGACTTCGGTTCGGGGTGCTCGGCGGACGGCAACGTGCTCGTGCCCGCCGCCCGATATCGCGAGATGCTCGAGGCGCTCCAGGCCGAGGGCGGCTACCTGGCGACCGCCGACCAGCGCGCCGCCCTGCGGGCCGTCATGTGGGATGCCGAGGGGCATCGGCTGCCCCACACGGTCGCCGTCTCACCGCAGAAGCTCGCGCGCGCCGCCGGCTTCGACATCCCCGCCGACAGCCGGTTCATCGTCGTCGAGGGCGACGGCATCGCCGAGGACCGGCAGTTCTGCAAGGAGAAGCTCACCACCCTGATGGCGGTCCACGCCTACGAGGGCGGTTTCGAAGACGGCGTCGAACTGGCCAAGAGGCTCTACGACATCGGCGGCAAGGGCCACTCCTGCGGCATCGCGTCGACCGACGACGCGCACATCGACTACTTCGCTCGGCACATGCCGGTCTCGCGGATCATGGTGCGCCAGCCGAACTCGAAGGCGAACGCCGGATCGTTCACGAACGGGATGCCGATGACGTCGTCGATGGGATGCGGCACGTGGGGCGGCAACATCACGTCCGAGAACGTCTCGCTGCGCCACTACCTGAACACGACGTGGGTCTCGCGCACGATCGCGGAGGACCGGCCGTCGGACGAGGAGCTGTTCGGCGACTTCTACGACGCCGCGCTGGAATCCGCCGACACGGCGGCGGCGGCGCGGTGAGCGCCGTCGACGGCCGCGGGCTCGCGAGCGGGCCGGGCGACGAGCCGTCGGCCGAGCAGCTCGTCGACGAGGCGCGGCGATGGTGGCAGACCGACATCATCGACATCCGTCCCGGCGAGATCGCGCTGCGCGGGTATCCGATCGAGCAGCTCGTCGGCAACGTCGGCTTCGTCGACACGATCTGGCTGATGCTGCGCGGCGAGCTTCCCTCGCGAGCGCAGGCGGCGCTGCTGGAGTCCGCCCTCGTGGCTTCCGTCGACCACGGGCCGCAGGCGCCGTCGATCGCGATCGCCCGGATGGCGACGACGTGCGGTGCACCGGTCAACGGTGCGATGGCGTCGGCGATCAACGTGCTCGACGACATCCACGGCGGCCCGGGGGAGCAGTGCATGGAGCTGTACCTGGAGGTCGACGCGGAGCTCGCCCAGGGGCAGGGGCTCGAGGACGCGGTCCGTGTCGTCCTGCAGCGACGGCGGGACGCGGGCGTCACCTACATCCCGGGCTTCGGCCACCGGTTCCATCCGCTCGACCCGCGCACCCCGCGTCTGCTGTCCCTGGTGGACGCCGCAGCGGTGGACGGCACGGTGAGCGGGCGGTTCGCGACGATCGGGCGCGCCGTCGAGGCCGCCATCAGCGCGGGAAAGCCGCGGACCGTCCCGATGAACGTCGATGGAGTGACCGCGGTGATCTACTGCGAGCTCGGCTTCACCCCCGCGCTCGGGCGCGGCGTGTTCATCCTCGCCCGCTCGGTCGGCATCCTGGCGCACGCGAGCGAGCAGATGGTGCAGGGCGGTCGCATCAAGGGCCCGCTGCCCAAGTCCATCGGATACACCTACACGGGGCCGGCGCGCCGGCAGGTCCCGGTCGACGGCGACGAAAGAAGGAGCACCTCATGAGGGACCTGGTCTCGAACCAGATCGTTCGCTACCTGGAAGCACGTGAGGTGGAGCATGTCTTCGGCCTCTGCGGTCACACGAACATCGCGCTGCTCGCGGCGCTCGAGAAGAGCGAACGCATCTCGTTCGTCAACGTGCGGCACGAGCAGATCGCCGCCCACGCGGCGGACGGCTACGCGCGGGCCGCCCGACGGACCGGTGTCGTCCTCACCCATCTGGGTCCCGGCCTGACGAACGCCACCACCGGCGTCGCGAACGCCGCGCTCGACTCGATCCCGATGGTCGTCATCGCGGGCGACATCCCGACCCACTACTTCGGCAAGCACCCGCACCAGGAGATCAACCTCCACGCGGATGCCGCGCAGTACGAGATCTACCGGCCCTTCGTCAAGCGCGCGTGGCGCGTCGACCAGCCGCACCTGATCGCCGAGGTGCTCGACAAGGCGTTCACGCTGGCGGAGAGCGGGCGTCCCGGTCCCGTCCTCGTCGACGTGCCGATGGACGTGTTCTCGGCCGAGATCGACGTCGCCCTGTTCGACCGGGTGATCGGCAACACTCGCGCGCTCGTGAAGCCGGGCCTCGACGAGGCCGTCGCCGAACGGATCGTGCAGAACCTGCTGGACGCCGAGCGGCCGGTGCTCTACGTCGGCGGCGGCATCGTGGCCGCCGGTGCGGCGCCCGAGCTCGCCGAGTTCGCCGAGCTGCTCTCGCTCCCCGTCGCCCACAGCCTGATGGGCAAGGGGGCGGTGCCCGACGACAGCCCGCTGGTGCTCGGCATGACCGGGTTCTGGGGGACCGCCTTCACGAATGAGACCACGCGGACGGCGGACTGGATCCTCGCGCTCGGAACGCGGTTCGCGGAGGCGGACTCGAGCTCCTGGTACACCGAGTACACCTTCGACATCCCGGGGACCAGGCTCATGCAGATCGACGTCGACCCCGCCGAGCTGGGCCGCAACTACCCGCTCGAGATCGGCGCGCTCGCCGACCTCAAGTCCGCGCTCGCCGCGCTGCTGCGCGTGGCTCGCCGGTTGGCTCCCGACGGCGTGGGGCGCACGGAGCTGCTCTCGCAGATCGCGGCGAACCGCGCGACGCTGAAGCTCCAGAACGCGCCGGCGCAGGCATCCGATGCGTGGCCGATGCGGCCCGAGCGGATCCTGTCGGAGACGAGGGAGGTGCTGCCCGCGGACGCGATCATCACCACGGATGTCGGCTGGAACAAGAACGGTGTGGGGCAGCAGTTCGACATCCTCACGCCCGGCAGCTTCCTCACGCCGGGCGGCTTCGCGACGATGGGCTTCGGCGGCCCTGCCGCCGTGGGCGCCAAGATCGCCTGCCCCGACCGCGTGGTGGTGTCGCTGGTGGGCGACGGCGGCTTCGGCCAGAACCCTGCGGTGCTCGCGACGGCGCGGGAGCAGGGTGTTCCCGTCGTCTGGGTCGTGATGAACAACAACGCGTTCGGCACGATTGCGGGCCTCGAGAAGGCCGCCTTCGACACGACCTACGGCACGGTGTTCGGCAGCGCCGACGACCCGATGTACACCGACTTCGCCGCGATCGCCGAGGCCTACGGGGTCACCGGCATCAAGGTCGAGTCGGCGGCGGAGTTCAAGCCCGCGCTCGAGCGCGCGATCGCGCTCGGCGGCCCGGTGGTGATCGACGTCTCGATGGTGAACGTGCCGACCCCCACCACGGGCCACTGGAACATCCTCGACATCTACTCGCCCGGCGAGACGGTGGAGCACGTGGCCATCCCCTGACGGCGGGCGGTCGCACGTCAGACCATGGTCGCGCGTCAGACGGTCGCCGCGCGCTGCGCGCGCACCGGGTGCGGCGACCACCCGTACACGTGCGCCGAGGCGAGCGCCAGCCACAGCAGTCCGGCCAGGACGGAGAGCCAGAGCAGCAGCACGCCCAGCGGGATCATCGCGAAGGCCGCGCCGCCGAAGAACCCGATCACCACGACCGCGCCCAGCCCGATGGCGAGGGAGGCCCGGCCGCGCTCGCCGATGCTGCGGCACCACCCGGCGTAGGCGAACGCGGCGACCGCCAGGGCGAGGAATCCGATCGCGCCGAACACCAGATGAAGGATGCCGCTGGTCGAGGCGACACCGCCCTCGGAGCCGGGCGGGAAGCCGGGGACCGGGTCGGGCGGGAAGATGGCACTCAGGATCAGGCACGCTCCGTAGACGTCCAGCAGCACGGCGGTCGCGAGCCCGCGACCGTTGCGGATGGCGCGCTGGAAGCCGAGCGCCGCCGCGAGCACCATGAGGCCGGTGAGGATGAGGTTCGCCCGCTGCATCCATCCCCACTCGCCGAGCATCAGCAGTGACAGGGCGTGCTCGCTGAGCCGGAATCCGGGACGCGTCAGGGCCAGCGTGAGCCCGACCAGGATGTAGAACGGACCCGCGACGACGCCCCAGCCGAGAAGGCTGCGCGTCACCGCCGCCCGACGGTCGAAGCCGGTGGTCTGTGTGGACATGAGATGCTCCTTCTCTTGCACTCGCCAGTGCAATATTGCACTCACGGGTACAATAGAGCGAGCGCGTCACGTCGCGCAAGACCCTGAGCCGGCGCGGTGGTCTCGCGGCCCTGTCGCGGCGGGGAACCACTGGTACCGTGCGTAGACGGGGCGAGGCTGCCCCGCCTTTCCGCACATCCGACGGCAGGAGACGCCATGGCCGACGACCTCAGGTTCACGAGCCGAGCGACCGAGCTTCTCGTCCTGCACGCCGGCCCCGGCTTCGTGATCCCGAACGCGTGGGATGCCGGGTCCGCCCGGATCCTCGAACAGGTCGGCTTCCCTGCGATCGCGACCACGAGCGCGGGCATCGCGTGGGCATGCGGCGTCCCCGATGGGAATGCGCTGGACCCCGACACGATGTTCGAGCGCGTGGCCGAGATCGTGGCGGCGGTCGGCGTGCCCGTCAGCGCCGATCTGGAAGCGGGCTACGGCGACTCGCCGGCCGCCGTCGGCCGCACGGTCGCGCGGGCGGTGGCGCTGGGCATCGCCGGAGCGAACATCGAGGATGCGCAGGACGGCCGGCTCTTCGGCATCGACGACGCGGTGGAGCGTCTGGTCGCCGCGCGCGCTGCCGCGCCGACGGGCACCTTCGTGCTGAACGCCCGCACCGACACCTACTTCGGCGGCGTGGCCGGTGACCCGTTCGACGAGACCGTCGAGCGTGCTCGCCGCTACGTCGAGGCCGGCGCCGACTGCATCTTCGTGCCCGGCGTGAACGACGAGGAGACGATCCGGCGACTGGCGGACGTCATCCCCGCACCCCTCAACATCGTCGCCGGGCTGGCCGCCAACGTCATCCCGGTGCACACGCTGTTCGGGCTCGGCGTCTCACGGGTGAGCGTGGGCGGTGGTCTGGCGCGCGCCGCGCTCAGCCTCGTCGAGCGCGCCGGACGCGAGCTCAAGGAATCCGGCACGCTGGGCTTCCTCGACGGCGCTCTCGGCTACGCCGAGATGCAGCGCCGCTTCGGCGCCTGACCCGCCTCCTCGGCCCCCGCGGCTAGCTTCCGGCGCGGTCGCGCTGACGGGATCGCCGCGGCGCGCGAGCCGGGCTCCCGGCGTCGCCGTGCTCGGCCGCGCGCTGCTCGGCCTCCAGCCGCTCGGCCTCCTCGCCGCCGATCGCCTCGCCGCGGGCCACGAGTCCCGCGACATCCGAGAGGGGGATCTGCTTGAGGAACAGCGCCAGGATGAACGCCACGGCGATGAAGGGCACGAGATACCAGAACACCGGAGCCAGGGCATCGGCATACGCATCGACGACCCCCGTCTTCACGGCGTCCGGGAGCGTGCTCAGCACCGACGGGTCGATGGTCGAGGTCGCCTCGCCGGCCTGTTCGGGGCTGGCTCCGGCATCCGTGAACACCTTCGTCAGGTTCTCGGTGAGACGCGTCGTGAACAGGGTGCCGAAGACGGCGGTGCCGAGCGCGGCGCCGACCTCGCGGAAGTAGTTGTTCGTCGACGTGGCGGTGCCCAGGTCGGACGCCGGCACCGCGTTCTGCACGACGAGCACGACCACCTGCATGATGCAGCCCAGGCCGACGCCGAACAGGAACAGGTACGTGCAGATCAGCCAGATGGGGGTCGAGGCGTTGAGCGTCGTCATCAGCACCATGGCGATCCCGACGATGATCGTGCCCACGATCGGGAAGATCTTGTACTTGCCCGTCTTGGTGATCAAGAGGCCCGAGGCGATCGACGTGCCCATCACGCCGACCATCATCGGGAGCATGAGAAGACCGGATGCCGCGGCTGAGGTGCCCGACGACATCTGCAGGAACGTCGGCACGAAGCCGAGGGCGGCGAACATCCCGATGCCGATCGCCATGCCGATCGCCGTCGCGTTGATGAAGATCGGGTTGCGGAACATCGAAAGCGGCATGATGGGATCGGCCGCGCGGGACTCGGTGAAGATGAACAGCCCGGCGGACGCGACGAGACCGGCGCCCCACGCCCAGGTCGCGCTCGAGTCCCAGCCGAAGTCGGCCGACCCGCCGAAGTCGGTGAAGAAGATCAAGCACGTGGTCGCCGCCGTGAGGAACAGCACGCCGAGCCAGTCGATGGGCTTCTCGGCCCGCTTGTTGGGGAGCTTCAGTGCGAACACGGCGATGAAGAACGCCACGATGCCGACGGGGATGTTGATGTAGAACGCCCACTGCCAGGTGAGGTGATCGACGAAGAAGCCGCCTAGGAGCGGGCCGGCGACGGCCGCGAGCCCGAAGATGCCGCCGAGCGGGCCGAGGTACTTGCCGCGCTGGTCGGCCGGCACGATGTCGGCGATGATCGCCTGCGACAGGATCATCAGCCCGCCGCCGCCGAGCCCCTGGATCGCGCGGAAGACCACGAACATCCAGAAGTCGGTCGCGAAGGCGCAGCCCACCGACGCGAGCGTGAAGATCGCGATCGCGACCATGAACAGACGCCGCCGGCCGAGCACGTCGCCGAACTTGCCGTAGATCGGCATCACGATGGTCGTCGCGAGGATGTAGGCGGTCGTGATCCAGACCTGGTGCGAGACGCCGCCCAGTTCGCCGACGATGGTCGGCATGGCGGTCGAGACGATCGTCTGATCGAGGCTCGACAGCAGCATCCCCGCGATCAGGGCGGAGAAGATGATCCAGATGCGCCGCTGCGTGAGCAGGAGGGGCGCGTCACCGTCGGGTCTGACGGTGGGGACGGTGGCGGTGGTCATTCGGGGGATCCCATCAATGCGTTCTGTGTGGCGAAGAGTGCGCGTGCCGCGGCGACGCGCCGCTCGAAGATGTCGATGAAGGTGTCGTCGCTGCCCGGCACGAGGAATTCGCCGGCCGCGGAGCGGACGAGGGCGCCGACGACCTGGGCGGCCACCTGCGCGCGGAGGTCGCCCGACGGCAGGTTCTCCCGCTGCTCGATCAGCCGTGCGTCGAACTTCTCGCTCTCGGCGCCGAGTTCGAGCATCCGCGCGAGCAGGCGGGGTTCCTTCTCGACAGCGCGGAACAGGTCGTGCACGGTGTCGGGGGCGATGTCGAGGGCGCGCCAGCGCTCCTCCGCGAGGAGCGCGAGCTCGGTCAGCAGGTTCGGTGAGAGCGCCGGCCCGTCGGAACCGCGGGCGAGGAAGCGGGCGACGGCCGCGGCATCCGATCGTTCCAGAGGGATGCCGAGCACGGCGTCGTCCTTGGAGGCGAAGTAGTTGAAGAAGGTGCGCCGCGATACGTCCGCTTCGGCGCACAGCTCCTCGACGGTGAAGCCGGCGAGGCCGTGCTGGGCGGTGAAGCGCCGAGCGGCGCGGATGAGCGCACGCGTCGTCTCGGCTCGCCGACGCTCACGGAGCCCATCTGCACTATCTGTCACAGCATGCATTTTTGCACTGCCGCCCCAAACGTGCAAATTCGGTGGTTGGAGCGCGCGCCGAGCCACCCCCAGTGGGGCAGGTGACGGATGCCGCGGCCGCGGCATCCGTCGGCCGCACCGACTCGCCGGGCGTCAGGGTGCGGCGCGCAGCGTCGAGTCGCGGGGCAGCAACTCGGGCAGCAGGTGCACACGCTGCACCGGGCGGCGGCCACCCTCGCTCAGTCGCGCGACCATCGTCTCCACGGCGAGCCGCCCCACGTGCTGCTTGGGCGGGCGCAGGGCCGTGATCGGGGGCTCGGCGCTCTCGGCGACCTCGTCGTCGTAGGCGATGATGGCGAGGTCGGCCGGGATCGACCAGCCGTGGTCGCGGGCGTACTGCTCCAGCAGCACCGCCTGCGGGTCGTTGTGGATCAGCAGCGCGGTGGTGGAGGTCTCGCGGCAGCGCTCGAGCAGGTCCGCGATGAGCGCCTCGCGCGCGACGCCGTCGAGCGCGTCGAGCGTCGCATCGACGTCGACGAGGCACTCCAGGCCGAGGTCCGCCACTGCGCGGTCCCAGCCTCGGCGCAGCTGCCACGACGTGGGGGAGCCGGCGGAGGTCAGGATGCCGACCCGGCGGTGTCCGAGCGAGGCCAGATGGTCGGCGGCCAAGGAGCCGCCGAAGACGTGGTCGGTGGTGACCCACTCCAGCTTCGTCAGGGCGACGGCGGAGGGCACCCGGCGCTCGGCCAGCACGACGGGGATCGGCAGCGCTTCGAGCCAGTGCAGCAGCGCCCGGCCGTCGGCCCCGAGCGTCTCGGGCGCCACGATGAGTCCGTGGAGGCTGCCCGATTCGACGAGTGACGAGATCTGGCGGCGCTGGTCGTCGACCGAGTAGCTCGCACCCCGCAGGATGAGCTGGACCCCGAGGTCGGTGGCTGCCGCGCGCGCGCCGATCATGATGTGGGGCCAGTAGTAACTGAGGGACGGCACCACCATGCCGACGCGGAACCGGATGGGCGCTCCCGCCGACGCCGGCACCGTGGTGTCGAGCCGGCTGCGCAGCGTCGCGCCGCCGTGGACCCGCGTCACGAGTCCGCGGTCGGCGAGATGGCCGATGTCGCGGCGGATCGTGAGCTCCGACACGCGCAGCTCGCGGGCGAGATCGGCGACGCGCACCGACCCGGTTCGGCGCAGCTCGTCCAGGATGTGCTCGCGGCGGGACAGGCCGAAGGCGGGCGGGTCGAGAGGCGGCTCCATGATCGCCTCAGCGTACAACTGTGATCGAATCGGTTCAAGGATGAACGAGTCTGTTCGATTGACTTCCGGCATCCGTCTCTCTCGATGGAGGATCTCGCTGCGGGCACGCGGTCGTGCCCCTTTCGTGCGTCGCAGCCGGCCCGGTCTCGCGAACACGTGAGAGAGCCCAGGAAACGGAGACTGCGATGTCGCAGGCAGGGACACCTCGTCCGAAGGACGTTCAGAAGCCCATGCGCAGGGTCAGGATCGCGGTGGCGGCGGCGGTCACCGCCGCGGTGATCGCAGCGCCCCTCGCCGTGCCCACCATGGCGCAGGCGGCGGTGACCGACCCGGTGGTCGTGAACGTCACCGGCGCCGATGTCGCGGCGGCCGCGCTGAACAAGAACGGACTGACGTTCAAGGGCTTCGGTGTGCTGTCGGCCAACTCGACCAGCGCGCTCCTCCTCGACTACAAGTCGCAGCATCCCGACAAGTACTGGGAGCTGATCGAGACGCTCTTCGGGGGCGATCACCCGATCATGAACACGGTCAAGATCGAGATGGGCAACGACCGCAACACCTCGACGGGCCCCAACGCGTCGACGATGCGCACGCGCGACGAGTACCCCAACGTGCAGCGCGAGCCGGGCTTCCAGCTCGCCGCGGATGCACAGCTCGTCGCTCACGGCGACGTGCACCTCAGCCTTCTGCGGTGGACCCGCCCGGCGTGGGTTCAGAACGACGCCGACCAGTACATCTGGTTCAAGAACACCGTGCTGGCCGCGTACCGCGCCTACGGGGTCATGGTCGACTCCATCAACCCCGACACGAACGAGACCAGCAGCCCGAACATCCAGCTGTACAAGAACTTCTCCGCCTGGGTCGCGGCCGACACCGCGGGGTACCAGGGCGCCGACGCCTCCGACCCCAACAACGGCTTCGCCTCGGACGAGGAGAAGAACCTCTTCCACGCGATCCAGACCATCGCCGCCGACACGGTCGGCACGCCGCCGGTCTCGTTCGGCAACGCGATGACGTCGGCCACCGACTCCTCGCTTCGCGACGCGGTCGACGTCGTCGGATTCCACTACTCCAGCGCCGATGACAGCGCCGGCAACATGAAGAAGATCGCCGAGCAGCTCGACAAGGAGGTCTGGAACTCGGAGGGCCAGTCGACGTTCTCCAGCTCGGCCGACCGCCCCAACAACAACGTCAGCAACGAGCAGGGCGGCTTCGGCACCCAGTTCGGCGGCACCAACAGCGCGCTCGAGATGGGCAACTGGGTCACCACCGGTTTCGCCGCCTCGCGCCGGACGCTGAACATCTTCCAGCCCGCCATCGGGTCGTTCTACGACGGGTTCCAGTACTCGTCGAAGGAGCTCGTCAACGCCCGTGACCCGTGGTCGGGCTGGATGTACTACGACGGCGGCCTCGCGGTCATCGAGCAGTTCACCCAGTTCGCGAAGCTCGGGTGGGAGAACGCCGACAACACGGCCGGCATCTGGCGGGCCATCCCGCAGGCCTCGAAGAGCGAGCTCGGCACCGGCAACCCCCCGAGCGGCGCGCGCGCCGGCGGAGCGTCGTACACGACGCTGGCCGCCCCCGACGCCTCGGACTTCTCGACCGTCATCATCAACGACAGCACCTTCACGAAGACGTACCGCATCGTCGCGAAGGACCTGAACCTCGGCGCCGACCAGACGGCCGAGCTCTGGGAGACCCGGGCCGCCGACGCCGGGCAGGCGTACGACGCGAACTACCTCAAGCCGGTCGGCGAGCTCACGCCCGCCGCCGACGGTGCGTACACCGTCACGGTCAAGCCCTGGTCGGCGCTCACGGTCACGACCCTCGACCACGCGACGGCGGCAGCCGGTGGCGGGCTCACCGCCAAGGACGGCTACGGCAGCACGCTGCCGTCTTCGAAGGAGTACACGGATGCCGACGGCGGCCGTGATGTGCTCGACACCGACGCGAGCGGCAACGTCAACGGCGTGACCGACGACTCGTTCATCTACGCCGACGACTTCGACTACAGCGAAGAAGGCGCGATCAAGAGCTACGACCCGGAGAGCGGCGAGCTGGTCGATTCGGGCCAGTCGTACCTCGACAGCCGCGGCGCCGCGGCGAGGCCGGCAGGAACGCCCGCGGTGCAGAACGAGGACATCGGCGCGACGCCCCGCTACACGAACGACACCAACGGCGCGTTCGAATCCGTCGCGACCGCCGACTCGGCGCACGACCGTGTGCTGCGGCAGCAGGTCGGCCCCGGCATGGCAGGCGGAGCATGGAACGCCGGTGACCCGAAGACCACGATCGGCGACGCCCGGTGGACCAACTACACGGTCTCATCCGACGTGCTGTTCGAGGCGACCGGAGCGCAGTACGCGACCATCGGCGCGCGCGAGCAGGGCGGTACGGCGAACGGCCAGAGCGTCTCTGTCGCGGAGCTGAAGATCGATCCGACCGGCGCCTGGACGTTCCTGCGCTTCGGCGCGACGCTCTCGACGGGCACCGTGGCGAGCACCCCCGCCGCCGGCTTCAAGACCGGCGCGGGCGTGTGGAACAACATTGCGGTGAAGGTCGCCGGATCCGTGTACACCGCCTACGTCAACGGCGTGCAGGTGGCGACGTACACGGATGCCGCGCCGCAGGCCGCCGGTCGCATCCAGCTGGGCTCGAGCTTCAACTTCGTCCAGTTCGACAACCTGAAGATCGAGACCGTGCCCGGCTACACGCCGTACTACGCGACGATCATCGACGGCATGCACCAGACCAGCTGGGCGGATCGATCCGTGCCCGTCCTGAAGTTCGACGCGAGCTGGAGTCACGCGAACGGCCAGGGCATGTTCGAGTGGCAGCGCACCGCCTCCAAGAGCACGGCCAAGGGCGCCGCGATGACGTACGCGTTCACCGGCACCGGCCTCGACATCATCGGCACCAACAGCGGCGCCACCACGCTCGACGTGAGCGTGGACGGCGTCCCGATCGTGGCGGCCGCCCCAACCTTCGCGGCCGGCAGCGAGCGGACGACGTTCATCCTGCGAGGGCTGAGGGATGCCGCCCACACGGTCGTCATCAAGACCGCCAACGACGCCTCGATCAACGTCGACGCGGTGGGTGTGATCACGGCCACCGCGGACTCCGCCGCGGTGGACACCACCGCGCTCGCCGCCGCCATCGACGCGGTGAAGGGTCTGGACGAGAGCGAGTACAGCGCCGAGACATGGGCGGTGTTCGCGGCGGTGCTCGCCGATGCGACCTCCGCGGTCGCCGACGCCGGCGCCTACGGCCTGGACGCCGAGGGTGCCGCGGCGCTCGCCGCGCGGGTCACGGTCGCGGCCGACGGCCTGACGCCCAAGGACGTCAGCGCAGACGTGATCAACCTCGGCGTGGTGTCCATCACGTCGACCGATCGCACGCTGCCGGCGAAGCTCACCCTCGGGGGTGTCGACGCCAAGGTCACCTGGAGTCTCAGCTCCGTCGCCGCCGCGAAGACCACGGCGGAGCTCGGCACGTTCGCCGCTGCCGGCCGTTCGACCGAGAAGCTCTCGTCCGGTGTGTACCAGCGCTTCAGCGCCACGGTCCTCGTCGTGCCGGCCGACCTCGAGTACTTCATCGACTCGGGCTCGTCGGGTGCGGCGGAGGGATCGGCCTACGCCGCGGCCGCAGCATCCTTCCCGGACCTGCGCAACGACACGAGCGACCAGAAGTGGGACGGGACGACGGCCGGCGAGACGTGGGGCTACTCCACGGCGGCCACGACGCTGGCCGCCGGCAACCCGCAGGACTGGGGCTCGTCGTACGTCGGCGCCGACTTCAACAAGCCGATCACCTATCACCTCACGCTGCCCGCAGGCACGTACAGCATCGTCGGCGTGCAGGCGCCGCGTGCAGGTCTCACGACGAACGTGTACTCCAAGGTGAAGGTGGCGGGCACCGAGACCACCAAGTCCGCGGTGTCGACGGGTGCGGCCACGCCGGTCGCGCAGACGCTCACGATCGATGCCGACGCCGTGGTGGATCTCGAGTTCGGCACGACGGGCACGAGCGGCTACAACGCCCGCCTCGCGCTGGTCTACGTGCAGAGCCTTCCGCGCGACCTCGGGGTGCAGGCTGCCCTGGGCGTGGACGACGACCTGCCCGAGACGGTCGTCGTCGCGGGCAGCGAGCGGGCCGTGGAGTGGGATGCCGCATCCGCCGCGCAGCCGCGCAGCGAGTACGCGAAGCTCACGGTGACCGGTCGCCTGCCCGACACCGACCAGGCTGTCGTCGCGGGCTTCGAGATCGTTCCTCCGGCGCTGGTGTACTACATCGACGCGGGAACGAGCGGTGCGCCGTCGCCGCAGTACACGGCGGTCGCCGGCTCGGTGACGCTGCGCAACGACAAGGTCGACCAGGTCTCCACGGCCGCCGACCAGTGGGGCTACGTCGCCGACGGCATGAAGACGAAGGGCACCACCGACATCAACGACAAGTACTCGACGGGTCTCTACCAGGACACGACGAAGCTCGTCTACCGGCTGCCGCTCGACGCGGGCACGTACACCCTCACCGGTGGGTTCACCGAGTGGTGGGGCGTGAACCGTGCGATGTACCAGACGGTGTCGGTCGGGGGAACCGAGCTCGCCAAGGGCACGGTGCCGCTGTCGGGCTCGAACACGCCGATCGCCGCTCCGCTCACCTTCACGCTCACCGCCCCGGCCACCGTCGACTACCTGGTGACGAACGAGGGCGCCGGCAGCGAGAAGCCGGTCATCTCATGGCTCGCGGTCGCCGACCAGACGCTGCCGGGCGCACCGCAGAACCCGACCGCGGCCCTGGCGGGCGACACCTCGATCACGGTCTCGTGGGATGCCTCGGCCCTCACCGGCCCCGGATTCACCGGGTATCGCGTCTATGAGGCCGGCGCCGCCGATCCGGTGTGCGAGACGAGCAGCACGACCTGCACCGTCAAGGCGCTGGAGCTCGGCACCACCCACGCGTACGAGGTCGCGGGAGTGAACGAGATCGGCGAGGGCGAGCGGTCGGCGGCGACGGCATCCGTCACCCTTCCCGAGGTCGCGTCGGACGACGGCGCGAAGACGGCTCCGGCCAAGGGCGTGCTCTCGTCGAACGACGGCTGGGACACCGGCCTGAAGGACGGCACGTTCCAGGTCACGATGAACCTGTGGTGGGGTGAGAACGGCTCGCTGTTCAAGCTCTACCGCGATGGCGAGCTCGTCGCCAAGGTGCCGCTGACGATGATGACGCCCGGGGCGCAGCGTGCCGTCGTCGACGTCGAGGGCCTGCCGAACGGCACGTACGTCTTCACCGGCCAGCTGGTGAACTCGAAGGGAACCACCGCGACGCAGCCGCTCACCGTGAAGGTGACAGACGCCGCGCCGGCCAAGCCCGTGCTGTCGGCCGAGAACAAGGACGGCGACGGCAAGTACACCGTCACCGCCGATCTGTGGTGGGGCACGAACGCCACCTCGTACCGGTTCCTCGAGAACGGCGTGGAGGTCGGGGCCGGTGCGCTGACCGCCGCCTCGCCCGGTGCGCAGCGTGCGACGCTGCCGGTCACCGGCAAGGCCAAGGGCACCTACACCTACACGGTGGAGTTCACGAACGCCGCCGGCACGACGGTGAGCGCGCCGCTCAAGGTGACCGTCTCGAAGTAGCGAAGGGCGACGAAACGCGCCCCGGGTCTCTGCAGAGGCTCGGGGCGCGTTTCGTCTCGCTCGTTCCTCGCTCGCTCAACGACCGGGACCTTGACCTCGCTCGCTCGACGACCGGGGGCCTTGACCTCCGGTCGTTGAGCGACGCAGGACCCGCGACCGGGGCCTTGACCTCCGGTCGTTGAGCGAGGGAGCGCCAGCGACCGAGACGAAACGCCTCGGGCCGACGAGCAAGGCCGTGTGCGGCGCGTTTCGTCTCGCTCGTTCCTTGCTCGCTCAACGACCGGGACCTTGACCTCGCTCGCTCGACGACCGGGGGCCTTGACGTCCGGTCGTTGAGCGACGCAGGACCCGCGACCGGGACCTTGACCTCCGGTCGTTGAGCGAGGGAGCGCCAGCGACCGAGACGAAACGCCTCGGACCGACGAGTAAGGCCGTGTGCGGCACGTTTCGTCTCGCTCGTTCCTCGCTCGCTCAACGACCGCTCGGACCGACCTACGGCGCCGGGGATCAGCCGGCGACCCGGTCGAGCACCTCTCCGAGGATCCGCGCCGCCTCCGGGAATCGCGCCGGATCGTCGCTCGAGTAGTTCAGGCGCACGTACGGTCCGGACGGCTCGGCGGGGAACCACTCGTCTCCCGCGGCGATGATGAGCCCTCGCGCCTCGGCTTCGCGCACGACGAGTGCGGCATCCGTGCCGTCCGGCAGCCGTGCCCAGAGGTTGAGGCCGCCCTTCGGCGTCGTCTCGATATGCGCTGTCGGGGCATGCTCGTGCACGCTGTCGCGCAGCAGGTCGCGCCGTGCCCTCAGCTGAGGACGCAGGCTCTTCAGATGTGTCCGCCACGCGGGCTGCGTGACGACGTCGAGCGCTGCGGCCTGCAGCAGTCCGCTGACGTACATCGACTCGGCGGCGCGATCAGTGAGGATCCGCTCGCGCGCCGGCCCGCGGGCGATGACGGCTGCCACGCGCAGCGCCGGCGAGACGCTCTTGGTCAGCGAGCGCAGGTAGATGACGTGGCCGTCGTCATCGTGAGCGGCGATGGGACGGGGATCGGCGTCGATCGCGAGATCGTGCGCCCAGTCGTCCTCCACGAGGAAGGCGCCTCGCCGGCGGACGACCGCGAGGACGGCGTCGGCGGTCTCCGCCGTCCACTGCCCTCCGGTCGGGTTGGCGAACGTCGGCTGCGCGTAGAACGCGCGGGCGCCGGTGCGCTCCAGCGCCCGGTCCACCTCGTCGGGGTCGGGGCCGTGAGCGCCGGACGGGACGGGAACCAGGGTGACGCCCGCCTGCTCGGCCGCGAGCATGGCGCCCCAGTACGTGGGCGACTCGATGAGGAGGGGCTGCCCGGGCCCGACGACCGCGCGGAAGATCGACGACAGGCCGCTCTGGCTGCCCGAGATCACCAGCACGTCCCGGGCGGCGGGCGGGGTGACACCCGACGGAGCATGTGCAGCGAGCTCGTGCGCGAACCACTCCTGCAGCTCCGGCATGCCGGTCACCGGGGAGCGGGTGATCGCCGCGCTCGAGCGCGCCGCCCGGGAGATCGCGGCGCGCACCGCACGCTCCGGCAGGAGATCGGATGCCGGGTAGCCCGAGTGCAGCCCGATGGCATCGGGCGCCACCGACCGCTGGGTGGAGGAGAGCGCCGACAGCCGTGCCGGGGGCGCGCCGAGCGCCCCGGCCTGCCAGCCGTAGTCGGCCGGCCCGGTCGCTCGCACGGCCCGCTTGAACGTGCCGATGCCGGGCCGGCTCTCGACGAGCCCGGCGTCGATGAGGGTGCGCATGGCCTTCTGCACGGTGACCGGACTCGCCGAGTACTCGGCGACCAGCGCGCGGTTGGACGGCAGTCGCGCGCCCGGCGGAGCGGCGGCGATCCACGCGCGGAGGCCGACCGCAATGCGGGTGGTGCTATCCTGACTCATGACAGAACAGAGTAGCGCTACTCTCCCGATTGCGCCGGTGCTACACCGGTTCGCCGGCCTGGGATGGGGACTCCTCGGCATCGTCGCGTTCTCGTTCACGCTGCCGTTCACCCGCGTCGCGGTCGGCGGTCTGTCGCCGCTCTTCATCGGAGCGGGCCGCGCCGTGGTCGCTGCCGCGCTCGCGGCCCTCGCGCTCTCGCTCACCCGTCAGCACTTCCCGAACGCCGTGCAGTGGGCGCGCCTGGCCGTCGTCGCGGCCGGGGTCGTCGTGGGCTTCCCGCTCCTCACCTCGTACGCCCTGCTGTCGGTGCCGGCCAACCATGCCGTCGTCGTGATCGGCCTCCTCCCCGCCGCGACCGCGGTGATGGCGGTGCTGCGGGGCAGGGAGCGCCCGGCCGTGTCGTTCTGGGTGTTCGCAAGCCTCGGCGCCGTCGCGGCGATGGCCTTCGCATCGCTGCAGAACGGCGGACTCGGAGAGCTCCGCGAGGCGGACCTGCTGCTGTTCCTCGCGGTGCTGCTCTGCGCCATGGGGTACGCGGAGGGCGGACTGCTCGCCCGCGAGCTCGGCGCGTGGCAGACGGTGTCGTGGGCGCTCGTGCTGGCGGCGCCGCTGATGATCCTCGCGACGATCGCGGCCGTCATCCAGCAGCCGCCCGCTGCCACGCCGGTCGAGTGGGCGGCTTTCGCCTACCTTGCGGTGGTCAGCATGTTCCTGGGCTTCTTCGCCTGGTATCGCGGCCTTGCGATCGGCCCCATCGCGCAGGTCAGCCAGGTGCAGCTCATCCAGCCCGTGCTCGGCATCCTGTGGTCCGCCCTCTTCCTGCACGAGCGCATCGGTCTTCCGACGCTCCTCGGCGGGCTCGCCGTCATCGCCTGCGCCGGTCTCGCCGTCCGCACCCGACCCACCCGAAAGGAACGCTGATGCGCCACACGCCGCGCTATCTCATGACCGACCCCGAGCAGGTCAAGGAGCTCATCCGCCGCCACCCGTGGGCCACGTTCGTCTCGCACACGGCAGACGGGCTGGTCGCCTCGCACTACCCGGTGCTCCTCGACGAGGAGGCCGACGACATCGTCCTGCTCAGCCATTTCGGCCGGCCCGACGACGAGCTGCACGAGCTCGGCAGCCACGAGATGCTCGTGATTGTGCAGGGGCCGCATGACTACGTCTCGCCGAGCTGGTACGCCCCCGGCGATCTCGTCCCGACCTGGAATCACGTCACGGCGCACCTGTACGGCACGCCGGAGATCCTCTCCGAGGAGGCGAACTACGCGATGCTCTCGCGCCTGACGGACCACTTCGAGGCGGGGCATCCTCACGCCCGCAGCCTCGGCGAGGACGAGGCGGGCACCCGTCGTATCGCGAAGGGCACCGTCGGCCTGCGCCTGCGCCTGCGCGTCACGCGGTTCGACGCCCGCGCCAAGCTCAGCCAGAACAAGCCTGCGGAGGTGCGCGAGAACATCACGGACCACCTCGCCGCCCACAACCCCGCGCTCGCGCAGGCGATGCGGGACGTGCCGCCGATGCGTTGATCGCGGCGCGTTTCGTCTCGCTCGTTCCTCGCTCGCTCAACGACCGGAACCTTGACCTCCGGTCGTTGAGCGAGGGAGCGCCGGCGACCGAGACGAAACGCGTCTGGCCGACCTGCAGCGCCGGGCCCGGGGCGTTTCGTCTCGCTCGTTCCTCGCTCGCTCAACGACCGGAACCTTGACCTCCGGTCGTTGAGCGAGGGAGCGCCAGCGACCGAGACGAAACGCGTCTGGCCGACCTGCAGCGCCGGGCTCGGGGCGTTTCGTCTCGCTCGTTCCTCGCTCGCTCAACGACCGGGACCTTGTGGCGGGCCCCTCAGGCGCCGTCCGCCGCCAGCAGGTCGACGCCCGCCGTCTCGTCGGGCCGGTGCGTCGCCGCCCACGAGGCGAGCAGGCGGAGGCGCTCGGCGGAGGGCGAACCGGGCTCGGCGGTGTAGATCAGCATGACGTTGCCGGGCTCGGCGGTGAGCGCCAGTTCTTCGTAGGCGAGAGTGAGCTCGCCCACGACCGGGTGGTGGAACCGCTTCGTGCCGGCGCCGTGCGTGCGCACGTCGTGCGCGGCCCATAGCCGGCGGAAGATCTCGCTGCGCGTCGACAGCTCGCCGACCAGTTCCTGCATCGCGGGATCGTGCGGATCGCGGCCGGCCTCGGCGCGCATCACGCCGACGCACATCTCGGCGAACCGATCCCAGTCGGGGTAGAACTCGCGGGCGGCGGGGTCGAGGAACTGGAAGCGGGCCAGATTCGGCACGCGACCGCCATCGCCGATGACGGGGGAGTAGAACGCCCGGCCCAGCTCGTTCACGGCGAGGAGGTTCTGCCGCGGGTCGCGGACGAACGCCACCCCGTCGGTGATCGACGCCAGTGCCCACTGCAGGCTCGGTCGCCCGGCCGCCGGTCGGCCGGCGCGCCGCCGAGGACGACCGCTGGTGGGGATGCCGTCGGCCGCGCGAGCCAGGTCGAGCAGGTGGGCGTGCTCGGCGTCGTCGAGCTGCAGGGCGCGGGCGATGGCATCGAGCACCGACGCCGACGCACCGGCGATCGCGCCGCGCTCGAGCTTCGCGTAGTACTCGACGCTGACCCCCGCCAGCACGGCCACCTCGCCCCGGCGGAGCCCGGCGACCCGCCGGCCCGATCCCGCGGCGATGCCCGCGGCGTCGGGTGTGACGCGGGCGCGGCGCGTCATCAGGAACTCGCGGACCTCGGCTCGATTGTCCATACGAGAAGGCTAGATCGACTGCGGCCGGCGAAGGGTGCCTTGTCAATACACGTTTTATCAGGAACTCCCCCGGCCGTCGCGGGTGGGCGAGGCTCGGTGCATGACCGAAACCGCCGCCCCGCTGCGCCCTGCTCTGACCCGGCTGCTGCCGACGCTGCTGCTGCTGCTGACGGTGTTCGGCCCGATCTCGATGGACCTGTATCTGCCGGCCCTGCCGGCCCTCACCGCCGACCTCGGCGCGTCGACCTCGATCGCACAGCTCACCATCACGGCCTGCCTCGTGGGGCTCGCGGTCGGCCAGCTGCTCGCCGGCCCGCTGTCGGATCGCTTCGGCCGCCGCGGCATCCTGCTTGTCGGCGTCGCGGCGTACGTCGCCACCTCGGCACTGTGCGCGGCCAGTCCGACCGTCGAGACGCTCATCGTCGCGCGCTTCGTGCAGGGCCTCGCCGGCGGCGTCGGCATCGTCATCGCGCAGGCCGCGGGCCGCGACGTGTACTCCGGCGGTGCCCTCATCCGCTTCTACGGCCGACTGACCGTCGTGGGCGGTCTCGCCGCCGTCATCGGGCCGCTCCTCGGCGGACTGCTCACCGCCGTCACCGACTGGCGCGGGCTGTTCGCCGTGCTCGCCGTGGTCGGCGGCGGCATCCTCGTGGTCGCGGCGGTCGCCTTCCCCGAGACGCTGCCGGCTTCCCGCCGCACCCGTGGCGGGTGGGCCCAGACGATGCGCGACTACCGGACCCTGGTGACGGATGCCCCGTTCCTGGGCGCCGTGCTCAACCAGGGGTTCCTCTACGCGGCGCTGTTCGCGTACCTGGCCGGAGCGACGTTCGTGCTCCAGGACATCTACGGATTGAGCCCGCTCGGCTACGCGTTGGCCTTCGGCCTCAACTCGGCTGGGTTCATGGTGTTCGGCTACGTCGCCGGACGGCTCGCTGAGCGCTGGAGCGTGCGCGGGACGCTGGTCGCCGGCATCGTCGTCGCCGGCGGCGGCGCCGCAGGGCTGCTCGTCGCGGGGCTGACGCCGATGCCCCTCTGGGTCGTGATCGTCGCGCTCTTCGCGCTCTCGGTCGGCGTCGCGATCAGCTCGCCGCCCGCGACGACCCTCGCGCTCGTAGGCTATCCGCAGATGGCCGGAACGGCGTCGTCGCTGCTGGGCATGGTGCGCTTCGGCTTCGGCGGGGTCGCCGCTCCGCTGGTGGGCGTGGCGGGTGCCGCGAGCATCCTGCCGCTGGGCCTGGTGACGGTCGTCGCTGTCGGACTCTCGGCCGTCGCCTTCTTCGCCCTCGCCCGCCGGCGCGGGGCCGGCACCCATACGGAGCAGGTGCCGGAGCAGGCAGCAGTCGCGGCATCCGTCTGAACCCCGAAACGTCCCTCAACCCGACACCCCCCCCTCATACCGACAACATCCCTCAACCCGACTACAAGGAGAATCCACATGCGCGCAGTCGTCATGTACGCCCCCGGCGACGTCCGGGTCGAAGAACGGGCCGACCCGACCATCACGAGGCCGACCGATGCCATCATCCGTCTCGCCGCCTCCTGCATCTGCGGGTCGGACCTCTGGCCGTACCGCGGCGACGACGCGGTCGACCACACGCCGATGGGTCACGAATACGTCGGTGTCGTGACTGAGATCGGCGACGAGGTGTCGAACGTGAAGGTCGGCGACTTCGTCGTGGGATCGTTCTTCGCGTCCGACAACACCTGCGAGATCTGCCAGGCGGGCTACCAGTCCCGATGCATCCACGCGTACCCGATGGGTGCGATCGGGACACAGGCCGAGTACGCGCTCATCCCCATGGCCGACGGGACCCTCGTCGCCACGCCGGGCGCGCCCGACCCGGAACTGATCCCGTCGCTGCTCGCGGCATCCGACGTGCTGGGCACCGGATGGTTCGCGGCCGTCGCCGCCGAAGCCGGCCCGGGCAAGACCGTCGCGGTCGTCGGTGACGGCGCGGTGGGTCTGCTCGGCATCCTCGCCGCCCGGGAGCTGGGGGCCGAGCGGATCATCGCGATGAGCCGCCACGCCGACCGGCAGGCGCTGGCGCGCGAGTTCGGCGCGACCGACATCGTCGAGGAGCGCGGCGACGCGGGGGTGGCGAAGATCAAGGAGCTCACCGGCGGCTACGGTGCGCACAGTGTGATCGAGGCCGTCGGCACGCAGGAGTCGATGATGCAGGCCATCCGCGCGACGCGGGCCGGCGGCCACGTCGGCTACGTCGGCGTCTCGCACGGTGTGTCCCTCGACGGCATGGAGCTGTTCTTCTCCGGCGTGCACCTGCACGGCGGCCCTGCCCCGGTGCGCCGGTTCCTGCCCGAGCTGATCCAGCTCATCTGGGACCGCAAGATCGATCCCGGCAAGGTCTTCGACCTCGCCCTGCCGCTCGACCAGGCGGCCGAGGGCTATCGCGCGATGGATGAGCGCCGCGCGACGAAGGTGCTCCTGACCGTGTGACCGCCGGCCGCCGGCCGCCGCGGTGCGGCCGGCGGCGGGACCGTCACCTCGGGGCGGCTCCGCGGTCACGACGGGCGTGGCGGGCATGTCGAACCGCTCAGGCCCCGTCGAAGAGCTGATCCAGCACATTCCGGGCGAACTCGGCCTGGCCGGGCGGCTCGTTCGTGATCATGATGAGACGTACAGCTCCCGCCGGCCGGCGGCGCCGTCTCCGAAGGTCAGGCCCTACCGGCGAGCACAAATCCCTGCGCGTGCTTCTCGACGCCGCGTGGACCGCGATCGAGCACCGCGACTGTCGAGAAGCCCGCTGTTGCGAGTGCGTCCCTGACGTACGGCGTGTGGTGAAGGTACGCCGTCAGGTCCACGTCGTGCCCGTACGGCCTGTCGAGTCGACGGTCGCCGGTGCCGGCCTGGAACCCCAGCAGCAGTACTCCGCTCGGCCGAAGCACACGATGGAACTCGCCGAACACCTCACCGAGCTGGTGTGGCGGAGTGTGGATGGTCGAGTACCACGCGAGCACGCCGTCGAACCGGGCGTCCGCGAAAGGAAGGGCGGCGTTGTCGCCCTGCACGAGTTCGAGCTCCGGGTGCACTCCCCGCGCCTGGTCGAGCATCGCCGGAGACAGGTCGCTGCCGGCGATGTCGAGTTCGGAGTCGAGGCTGGTCAGGTAGCTGATCATGCGCCCGGTGCCGCAGCCGGCATCGAGCACAGCGGCCGGACGCGCGGCGATCGCATCGACGAAGTGCTTCACCATCGCCAGATCGACGGCGGCCTCGTACCGCGTGTCGGGGATCATGGCGGCATAGCTGGCCGCCACCTCGTCGTATGCCGCTCGAGTCCGATCTGTCGCTCCGCCGTTCTGTCCGCCGCTCACCCCGCCGTGCCCTGTGCCGCTCACTCCGCCGCCCGCTGCGCCACTCACTCCACGATCATGGCTGCACCGCTTCCCGATGGCTCGGTGCGCAACGCCGTCAGACGGCGCGCCATTCCGGAAGCCACCGGCGACGCCGCCACAGATGAGCATCCGGCTGCCGCGGCCACCGAGGTCGCTGCATCCGATGGTCGTCTTCTCGGCGTCGACGCCGCTACTTCGTGCCGAGCTTCGACGGGTGGGTCAATCGCCACCATTCGGTGGGCGGGATGATGCTGCCGTCGATCTCGAGCGCCACGCTCGTCGTGTTCGGCCCGGCCGTCCACGTGATGCTGCCGACCAACTCGCCGTCCTCGTATGTCTTCGGCGTCATCGTGTCCATCGCTACCGTGATCGGGGTGTCGGACCACGTGAAGATCGAAGCGTCGTCGGCGACGATCACGCGGGCTGTGGATCCCCACGGCGTCGAGTACGAGCCCACTTCGAAGCCTCGCGCGACCAGCGGCACCTGCTGGAAGCCGGCGCGGATGCTGTCGAGCGTGCGGACGACGTCGGCGTTCACCGACTGGCGGGTCGCGCCGCCCAGCGCCACTCCGATCACGCTCAGCGGTTCCGCCGCGCCTACGTCCAGCGTCGCGGTGTACAGCAGGTTGTAGCTGTTCTCGCCCAGGTTGCCGGTCTTCAGTCCCGTGATCCCGTCGACTCCGAGAAGCGAGTTCGTGTTGGACATCCCGCCGGGACCGGGCAGCGACAGCGCCGGGGTCGCGACGATCTGCGCGATCGCGGGGTGTGCGGCGGCGAGCCTGCCCAGAGCGATCAGGTCGCTCGGCGTGCTCGTGTTGGAGGCGCTGATGCCCGTCGGCTCGACGATCGTCGTGCCGACGAGGCCGTGGGCGGCGAGCCATCTCCTGGTCGCCGACACGAACGCTCCCTGCGAGCCGAACGCCCAGGTCGACACGGCCTCGGCGTAGTTGCTCGCCGACGGGATGAGCATCGTGGCCAGCGCGTCGCGCAGCGACATGGTGCTGCCCGTCGGCATGGCGGCGATCGTCGCGCCCATCACGTAGTACTTGTCGTAGAGGTCGTGATCGGCCTTGTCGAACGTGATCGTCGGCCCGGGGTCCGCCGCATCGGCGAGCGGCTTCGCATCGAGGACGACCAACGCGGTGATGAGCTTGGTGATGCTGGCGATGGCGCGCGGCTCGTCGGTCCCGCTCGTCGCCCAGATGCCGCTCGCGGTCGGGCCCAGGTACGGGTCGCCGCCCGCCACGCTGATCGCCGAAGCGCCCGTGGCCGGGAGGGCGAGAGACGCCGCCTCCGGCACAGGCGCCGCCGGGGCGCGCGAGACCCTGGCGGGAGCGGCGACGGGGGCGGTCAGCGCCCAGCCCACGTAACCGCCGACGGTGCCGAACAGCAGAGCGAACACGACGGCGGTGATGATCCACCCCCGGCGTCGACGTGCGCGCCGGACCTGCGGGTCGACTCCGCTGCCGCGAGCCGGGAACTGCTGCTCATCGCGCAGGAGATCAGCGAATTCCGACAGCTCGTCGGGCGACTGCTGGTCCGTCGTCATCGAGGGCGGTGTCTTTCGTGAGCGGCTTGCCACCGGGCCATGGGGGAGGGCGGCAGAGCCATGGTCCACCACTGTGACACAACTTATCGCGAGGGCCGACCGATCACGATCGCGGGCGGGGGAGAAGCACATGACACGGCTCTCGCGCAAGCCCCGTGATCGCGTCGTCGCGGTGTGTCTACCATCGCCGCACGATCGCCCCTGAGCCTGGGCGTCCTGCCCCTCGCACGTCGGATGCGGACCCGCCGCAGACGGTGGGGTGTGGGAAACGCCGCGCGAGGGGCGGACGCCCGTACGGATGGTCCCTGGCACGTGGTGACGATGCCACCTGTCGATGTGGAGAACGACATGACGAACTGGATCCGCCGAGAGGATTCGCTGCGCGAGGATCCGCGATGAGCATCACGACACCGCAGAACGATGCCGTCGTCGAAGCGCTGAAAGAGGCATCGGACGGGCGTGAGGATCGAGCTCGCGCCGGACGCCGCCGCCGCGAGGACCGCCCGCGCAAGGTCAAGGTGCACTACGACAAGCGCGAGGCGCTCGCCGGCTACCTGTTCATCTCGCCCTGGATCATCGGCTTCCTCGTCTTCACGGCCGGCGCGATGGTCTACAGCCTGTACATCTCGTTCAGCAACTACAACCTCGCCACGAACACGGCGAAGCCGGTCGGCTTCCAGAACTACGCGAACCTCTTCGAGGACCCGCGCGTCGGGGTGTCGCTGGCCAATACGCTCTTCTACGTCGTGATGGCGGTGCCGCTGGAGATCATCTTCGCCCTCACCCTGGCGATGCTCCTCAACCGCGCCGCACGCGCGGCCGGCTTCTGGCGCACGCTCTACTACCTTCCGAAGATGACCCCCGCCGTCGCCACGGCCGCCGTCTTCTTCCTGATGCTCAACGGCAACACCGGCGCGATCAACCAGTTCCTCCGGCTGTTCGGCATCGAGGGTCCGCAGTGGCTCGTCGACCCGGCGTGGGTGAAGCCGAGCATCGTCCTCATGACGCTGTGGACGGTGGCGGGCACGATGGTGATCTTCCTCGCCGCGCTCAAGAACGTGCCGCAGGAGCTCTACGAGGTCGCCTCGCTCGACGGCGCGGGCGCGGTGCGCAAGTTCTTCTCGCTCACGCTGCCGATGATCTCCGGCGCGATGTTCTTCAACGTCATCGTGCTGTCGATCGCGGCGTTCCAGGTGTTCGACCAGGCCTTCCTGCTGTTCTGGCGGGATCAGAGCAACGCCTCGCCCGAGGCATCCCTCTTCTATGCCATCTATCTCTTCCAGCAGGCGTTCCGGCAGTTCAACTTCGGCTTCGCCGCGGCGATGGCGTGGCTGCTCTTCGTCATCATCATGGTCATCACCGTGATCCAGGTGAAGTTCGGCAATCGCTTCGTCTACTACGAGGGAGACCGCTGATGTCGGCGTCGCTGGAGACCCCCGGGGTGGCTCGTCCCGTTCCCGAGGCGGCGACCGTCACGTTGGCGGTGCCCACCCGCTCGCGGTGGCGGCGCCATCTCGCCCAGCCGAAGACGCTCGTGGGCCGGATCGTCCTCACGATCGTCCTCATCGGGTTCGGGCTGCTGTTCCTCTACCCGTTCGTGTGGCTGCTGTCGGCGAGCCTGAAGCCGCGCGGCGAGGTCTTCGACAACTCGCTCATCCCGAAGACGTGGATGCCCGAGAACTACGTCGAGGTGTGGAACCAGCTGCCGCTCCTCAGCTGGATGTGGAACAGCGTCGCTATCGCCGTGCTGGCTGCGGGAACCGTGGCGATCTCGAGCTCGATCGTCGCTTTCGGGTTCGCGTACTTCAAGTTCCCGGGTCGTGGTCTGCTCTTCGGCCTCGTGCTCGCCACGATGATGCTGCCGGGAGCTGTGACCATGATCCCGATCTACCTGATCTGGAAGGAGACGGGGTTCCTCGGCACGTGGGTGCCGCTCTGGGGCATGAACCTCTTCGGGTCCGCCTTCTACATCTTCCTTCAGCGCCAGTTCTACCTCGGTCTGCCCAAAGAGCTGTTCGAGGCGGCGCGCCTGGACGGCGCCAGCTACTGGGGCCTGTTCTGGCGCATCGCGATGCCGCTGTCGATCCCGTCGTTCATCATCGTGTTCCTCTTCGAGTTCCAGGCGAGCTGGAACAACCTGCAGGCCGCGCTGATCTACCTCAACGCCGGCTCGGTCGACGAATTCACCGCGCCGCTGGGCATCGCCTACGCCATGACGAAGTACAGCCCGACCGCCGGCGGCCAGGGCGACTACCAGTACGTCATGGTCGCGTCGTTCCTCGTCACGCTGCCGATGCTCATCATCTTCGCGTTCGGCCAGCGCTACTTCATCGAGGGCGTGGCGACGCAGGGCAGGAAGGGATGAGACGGATGCCGCGCCGCGGCCGGCAGCGATTCCACGACGTACACCTCACACATCAATGAATACGCGGGCAGCGCCGATGTCGCGTCGCGTGGGCAGCACGACGGTCCGTGGGAAGGGTTCCCACGGCGGACCTGCCCACGCAGAGGCGGCGACGGAGCCGCCCCGATCGAAAGGGAAACAGATGCGCAAGCGCATGATCGGGATCGCCGCTCTGGCGGCATCCGCCGTCCTCCTCGCCGGGTGCGGGGGCGGCGGAAACGGTGGAGGGGGCACGGGCGGCGACGTCGACTTCGGCGCCGAACCGAGCGGGTCTCTCACGGCATGGGGCTTCGAGAACGCGGACGACGTCGGCCAGTCGAGGCTGGACTACGCGGAGGAGCAGCTGAGCGACGTTGACGTCGAACTCGACGCGACAGCCTTCGACGCGCAGAAGTTCACCACGCGCATCGCGAGCGGCGACGTGCCCGACGTGGTGCAGATGGATCGGCGCTACGTGACCCAGTACGCCGCGCAGGATCTGATCATGCCGCTGGACGACTGCTTCAGCGCGCACGATGTCACGCCCGACGACTACTGGTACCCGTTCGTCGTCGACGACGTGCGCTACGACGACGAGATCTGGGCGGTGCCGCAGTTCTACCAGCCGCCGGCCATCATCCTCAACACGCGCGTGATGGACCAGGCGGGCGTCACCAACGAGGAGATCGACACGTCCAACCCGGACGCACTCCTGGGCGCGATCAGCAAGATGTACCAGGAATCCGGCGGCGTCCCGTCGCGGCTGGGCTTCGACCCGGTCTCGACCGGTCAGGCGCCGCTGTGGATCCTCGGCATGGGCGGCCAGCTCACCGATGACGACGGCAAGCCGACGCTGGACGACCCGAGCAATGTCGCCGGCATCGACATCCTCAAGCAGATCAACGACGCGCAGGGCGGCTACGCCTCGGTGAAGAGC
This sequence comes from Microbacterium sp. ZW T2_14, assembly GCF_044987405.1. NCBI lineage: Bacteria > Bacillati > Actinomycetota > Actinomycetes > Micrococcales > Microbacteriaceae > Microbacterium > Microbacterium sp. ZW T2_14. Next base: position 33,696 of record NZ_JBJDRK010000044.1, read on the forward strand.
TTCACCGACTCGTTCGACACGTTCGGCGAGGAGAACCAGTTCGTCAAGGACCAGGTGGGTGCGCAGGTCAACGCCCAGTGGTACCCGAACGTGCTGTCGCCGTACGTCGACCAGCTCCAGATCGAGGCCGTGCCGTTCAAGGACAGCGAGGGCAACCCCTTCTCGGTCGCCGGCGGTTCTGCGTTCGTCATCCCGGTGGGTGCGGAGAACCCCACCGCAGCGTGTGCGTGGATGATCGACCTGACCAGCGAGGATGCGTGGAACGCGGCCGGCGAGGCTCGCGCCGCGACGCGCGAGGGGGACGGCGGCATCAACACCGGTCTGTTCACCGGCTCGCCCGGTCCGGACCAGTCGACCCGCGAGCAGTTCGTCGTCGAGAGTGGCAACGCCGGGTTCGACCAGACCATCTCGACGTACTACGACGTGCTGGACTACGGACAGTCGTTCGGCTCGTCACCGGCCGGCCAGGACATCCAGAACGAACTGAGCAATGCCGTCACGGCGGCGCTCCTCGGTGACAAGACGCCGGAAGAGGCACTCGCCGATGCGCAGGCCGCGGCCATGCGCGCGTACGAGAACGCGACCGGGGGCTGACCTCCAGCGGCTGGTCTCTTGGGGGATCGGGGTGGGGCGACTCTCGGGTCGGTCCGCCCCGATCCGTCTCCGGTCGGTTCCGCCCGATCGCTCTCCGGCCTCGCGGGACCCGCGGACCGGCCCGGTCAGAGCCAGTGGCGTTTGCGGAACACCCAGTACAGGGTGACGCTGGTCGCCGCCATGAGGGCGAGCGCCATCGGGTAGCCGAGCGGCCATTCCAGCTCGGGCATGTACACGAAGTTCATGCCGTAGATCGTGCCGACGAGCGTGGGCCCGAAGAGGATTGCGGCCCAGCCCGAGATCTTCTTCACCTGCTCGTTCTGCTGCAGCGCGGTGTCGGTCTGGCGCTGCGTGACGATCGTCGCGTTGACGGTCAGGGCGTTCTCGAGGATCGAGCGGAATGCGGTCGCCTTGTCGATGATCCGCAGCGCATGGTCGTGCACGTCGCGCAGCGACCGCTGCAGCTCGAGGTCGACCTCGTACTTCGGGGCGCCGCGCTGGAGGGCGTCGAGCATGTCCGCAAGCGGCGCGACGGCGCGCTGCAGGGTGATGACCTCGCGTGACAGGTCGTAGATGCGCTTGGAGAGCGTGACACCGCCGCTCTCGAACAGCGCGTCCTCGATCTCGTCGATATCGTTCTCGACGCCCTCGATCACCGGCGAGTACTCGTCGACCACCTCGTCGAGGATGGCGTAGAGCACTGCCTCCGGCCCGAGGGCGAGCAGCTTCGGGTCGCGCTCCATGCGGTGGCGCACCCGGCTCAGGTCGGGCGACTCGGCGTGGCGGATGGTCACGATGAAGTCCGGGCCGACGAACACGTGCAACTCGCCGAACTCGACGGTCTCGGTCTCGTCGATGTAACGCGCGGGCCGCAGCACGATGAAGAGGATGTCGCCGTAGCGCTCCAGCTTCGACCGCTGGTGACCCGTCAGGGCGTCCTCGACAGCGAGCGCGTGCAGCGAGAACTCGTCGGCGACCTGGGCGATCTCCTCAGGAGTGGGACGGAACAGCCCGATCCAGGCCATTCCATGCTGGGCGCGCGTGTACTCGAAGGTCTCGGCCAGACTCGTCGGATTCTTGATCCGCTGTCCGGCGACGTACACGCCGTTGTCGACGATGGGCATCGGGCCATCCTCCCTCGCCGGCGGGCGGCGCGGCAACGATCCCCACAGTATCCGGACGAACGGATGCCGCGGCCCTGCCGCGTCGGTGGTCGTGGGTACTCTGCCCTCATGTCCACGCCGCGACCTGTGCTCGACTGGCTGCTCGACTCCGACCCCGCGCTGCGCTGGCAGGTCGAGCGGGACCTCGCCGGCGCCCCGCCCGACGTCTGGGAGGCCACGCGCGCCCGGGTTGCGACCGAGGGCTTCGGCGCCCGGCTCCTCGCCGAGCAGGACGGCGACGGCCAGTGGGCCGGCGGCGCCTTCTTCCCATCGGGATTCTTCGGCAGCGCCGAGGCGGAGGCACCGGGTCAGCCCTGGGTCGCGACGACGTGGGTGCTCAAAGACCTGCGGGAGTGGGGCGTGGATGCCGCCGTGCTGGAGGGGACCGCTGCCAAGCTCGCGGCGAACAGCCGGTGGGAGTACGAGGATCTGCCGTACTGGGGCGGCGAGGTCGACGTCTGCATCAACTCCTACACGCTCGCGACCGGCGCCTGGCTCGGCGCCGATGTGTCGCGGCTCGCGGCGTGGTTCCCCGAGCACCGTCTCGCCGACGGCGGTTGGAACTGCGAGGCCGAAGAGGGCGACTCCGTCCGCTCGTCGTTCCACTCGACGCTGAACGCGGTGCGCGGCATGCTCGCGTACGAGCGGATCACGGGCGACACGAGCCTGCGCGAGGCCCGCCACGGCGGGGAGGAGTACCTGCTGTCGCGGCGCTTGATGTTCCGCGCGTCGACCGGCGAGCCGGTGGGCGACTTCGTGACCCGCTTCGTCTATCCCCACCGGCACCGCTACAGCGCGCTCGCCGCCCTCGACCACTTCCGCGACGTCGCGCTGCTCGAAGGCACGGCGCCCGACCCCCGGCTGGCCGAGGCGATCGAGGTCGTGCGCGCGGCCCGGCAGCCGGACGGCACGTGGCTGCAGACGACGCCGCTGCCCGGGCGGACCTGGTTCGACGTCGACGTCGGCGAGGGCGAGTCGTCGCGCTGGCTCACCCTGATGGGCACCCGCGTGCTCGACTGGTGGGACTCGTCGGCCGCCTGACCGCCGGCACTCGCCGCCCCTCGTCCGGCGCCCGCTGCCCGCCGCGGGTGGGGTGGGCTTCCGCCGTCGGCGAACGCGGGCCGCGGCATCCGTCACGGGTCGACACTTGTCGCATGGACGACAGGGAGGCGCTCGACGCCTACTCATCGACGGTGATGCGCGTCGCGCAGACCGTGCTGCCCTCGGTCGCGGCGGTGAGCGTGCGCACGCGCCAGGGGATGGGCGCGGGCAGCGCCTCGGTCATCACCCACGAGGGACACCTCCTCACCAGCGCTCATGTGGTCGAGGGCGCGGTCGGCGTCGAAGTCGCGTTCCCCGACGGCACCGTGGCGCCGGCATCCGTCATCGGCGCCGACCCGCTCTCGGATCTGGCTGTGCTGCACGCCGACGGCCCGACGCCCCCGCCCGTGAGGATGGGGGATGCCGCGGCCCTGGGAGTCGGTCAGCTGGTGGTCGCGCTCGGCAACCCGCGAGGGTTCTCGGGCAGCGTGACGGCCGGCATCGTGTCGGCGCTCGGGCGATCGCTTCCGACGCGCTCGGGGCGGGTGATCGACGAGGTCATCCAGACCGACGCCGCGCTCAACCCCGGCAACAGCGGCGGTGTGCTCGCGGACAGCTCCGGCCGGATGGTCGGCGTGAACACGGCGGTCGCCGGCATCGGCCTGGGGCTCGCCGTGCCCATCAACGCCACGACCCGCGAGATCATCGACGCCCTGCGCACGACCGGGCGCGTGCGACGCGCTTGGCTGGGCATCGCCGGCGCGACCGTGCCGCTCGGCCCCGACGTGGCGGCCAAGGCCGGAGCGAGGATCGGGATGCAGGTGGTCTCCGTCGTGCCGAACAGTCCCGCGGCCGCGGCCGGCGCGCGCGCCGGCGACATCGTACTGTCACTGGACGGCGTCGCGATCGCGGACCCCACCGCGTTGCAGCGCCGCATGGTCGCGGGAGTCATCGGCCGGCGGATGGAGATGACGCTCTGGCGCAACGGCGCTCTCGTCGATGTGGTCGTCGAGCCCGAGGAACTCCGCGTCGGCTGAGCCGGAGCGAGCGGGAGTCACCCGGTGCGCCTCGGTGTCGCCGGCTCAGTCGTCGGCATCTCCCTCGGCCAGGCGTCCGGTGCCGACGGACTCCGGCAGTTCACCCGGACGGAACCTCGGAAGTCGGCTCGCCGGGACGATCGCGAGCGCGCTGACGCCGGAGAGGATCAGCAGGCCGATCTTCAGTGCGCTGAGGCGCGCCTCCTCGTTCAGTGCCACGGCGGCGTCGACCTGCTCAGCAGTCGCGTCCGTCTGCTCGGTCAGCGTCGCCTCGAGGCGATCGTTGCTGATGAAGTTCACGTTGTCGAGATCGACCTGTGAGACCAGCTCGGGCGAGAGTTCAGGGTGCTCGACCAGTGAGCCGACGACGTTGAGGCTCAGGATGCCGACGAGGAGTGCACCCGAGACGGCCGTTCCGACCGCCGAGGCGAGGTTCTGCGTGGTGCCGCGCACCGAGCCGACGTCGCCGGCCAGTTCCTTGGGCGATGCGGTGACGAGAACGTTGAAGACGAGCGTCACGAGCGCGCCCTGTCCGACGCCGAAGACGAACAGGCCGAGGATCGTCGGCAGCGTCTCCCAGTTGTTGGTGACGACGATCGAGAGCCAGACCAGGGCGATCGTCGTGAGCCCGAACGAGAACATCCCGATCGTGCGCGGCGTGAAGCGCCGGTAGAAGCGCACGACAAGCATGGCGGTGAAGAAGACGGTCAGGTTGAAGGGCAGCATCGCCAGGGACGTGTCGAACGGCGTCCGGCCCTGGACGATCTGGATGTACAGCGGAATCGTGAAGTTGAGGGCCGCCTCCAGGCTCACCACGATGAACATCGCATAGACGGCGGCCCGCTCACGCGACGATCCGAAGACCGAGAGGCTCACGAGCGGAACCTTGCCGGCTTTCGTGCGTCGCCGCGTCCACAGGAAGAAGAGCTGGACGAGCACCACGCCGATGAGGATCATCACGGGGGCGGGCGAGACGCCGGCGATGTCGAACGGGGCGGCCGGGCGCGCGAGCAGGAGCCCCCAGTTGTTGAGGTTGTTGACACCGAGCGTGAGCGAGACGATGCCCAGGCCGATCAGCACCGCGGCGACGACGTCGATCTTGATCGCCGGGTTTCCCGGCAGCCCGCGCAGCCAGAAGCTCAGCACGAAGACCGCCACCGCGAGCAGGAGCACCACGATGAAGACCTGGCGCCACCCGACGAGTGTCGCCAGCGTGCCTCCGATGAGGAACGCGCTGACGCCGGCCAGGGCGCGCGCAGAGCCCAGGGAGCCGATCGCCGTCTCCTGCTGGCCGCCCCGGTAGTTCTCTGCGATCAGGGCCACCAGCGAGGGGACGATGATGGCGGCCGATGCGCCGGCGAGCGCCTGGGCGAAGATGACGTACCCGACAGACGGGCCGAAGATCATGAGCAGGGCTGAGGCGGCGAAGAGGGCTACGACGACACGGAAGACCGTCACCCACCCCACTCGCTGGCCGATCTTGGCGCCCACCATGACGAGAGCTGCGACGACGAGCCCGTACGTCACGATCGCGGTGCTGACATCGGTGGGGGGCACGCCGAACGTCTCGACCATGCCGCCGAGGGAGACGGGCAGCGCCGCCACGTTGAACGACATCAGGATCTGGGCGAGGAAGAGGCCGATCATCGGCACCCAGGAGGCCCGAGTGGCGGTCACGCTGACGTTCTGCGGTGCGGTCATTTCGAGGATCCTCCTGAGAAGTGCGAGCTCGAGGCGAAGATGTTGAGACCGAGGGCTCGCGACAGATAGGCCGTGGCCACCTGGCCGCGAACGCTGTTCCCGGCGGAGTCGAGTGGCGGCGCGTACGTTCCGATGCCGACCTTGCCGGGGGCGACGGTCACGAGACCGCCGGCGACGCCGGACTTGCCCGGAAGCCCGATCTCGTAGAGCCACTCGCCCGACCGCTCGTAGAGGCCGGTGGCCGCGAGCACCGCCAGAAGGTCGCGGCAGACCGCGGCGGACACCACCCGTTCACCGGTGAGGGGATTGACGCCGCCGTCGGCGAGCGTGGCACCCATCACGGCCAGGTCGCGTGCGTCGACGAGCAGCGAACACTGCCGCGTATAGACATCGACCACCTCGAACGGGTCGACGTGAATGCGGCCGTAGCTCTCGAGCAGCTGCGCGATCGCTCGGTTACGGTGATTGGTCTCGGCCTCCGACCGGTAGACGTTCTCGTCGACCACCAGCTCGCGCCCCGCGAATCGCGAGAGACCGGACAGCACCGTCTCCCATTTGTCGTCGGCGGTGTCTCCGGGGACCAGTGCCGTCGTCGCGAGAGCGCCGGCGTTGACCATCGGATTCATCGGGTGGCCGTCGTTGAGCTCGATCGCGACGACAGAGTTGAACGGCAGCCCCGTGTTGTTGACGCCGATCACGTCGAAGGCCTTCTCGTGTCCGAGTGCGTCGCAGACGAGCGCGTAGACGAAAGCCTTCGATATCGACTGGATGGAGAACGGGACGCGGGTCTCGCCGACTTCGTGCAGGCCGCCATCGACATCGGCGACGCAGACGCCGAAGCTCTCGGGGTCCGCCTCGGCGAGGATCGGGATGTAGTCAGCGACCACGCCCTCCCGATGGGAGCTCGCGCGGCTGTGGGCGGCGGCGACCATCTCGTCTATGCGATCGCTCGGTGGAAGGGACCCGGTCGCAGCGCGCTGCTCGACATCGGCTACGTCCAGATCGCTCTCTCGCACACTGCCCACAGTAGGACCCCACCAGCTCGCCATGAACCGAGGGTCGGGCCTGCGGCGTCGACCCGATGCCCGCCGTGCGTGGAAAACCCTCGACGGCGATTCCACGGCTGCGGCCGCCACCCGGGATACTGGGACGCATGTCCTCGTCTGTCGAACGCCGATCGAACCCGACGGCCTGGGCCGCGTTCTGGTTCGCGCTGGCCGGTCTCGTGCTCATGCCCATCCCCCTGTTCATCGGGCTGATCCTGGGTGGCGGCCTCTCCATCGTCGCCGCCGTCCTCGCCGTCATCGCCCTCCTCAAGGGACTGGCCCGCAACGGCAAGGGCATCGCCCCCGTCGTGTTCGCCGCGATCTTCATCGCACTCACGTGGGGCGGCATCTCGATCGGCGGCGGCACCGTCTGGTAGACCCCGTGCGGCGCTGACCTGGCCGCGGAGCGAACCGAGTGCTACGCGGCGGGGGACGCCGTGGCTGATTTCCGCGGCATCCCTCCCGCCACCCTCTCCCGAGCCGAAAGTCGGGCCCGTCACACGACACGCCGCCCACAGCGATGGCACCACGGCGCGTCGTCGTCACCGGCCCGACTTTTCGCATCGGCATCGGCATCGGCATCCGTCCCGGCCCGCCGTGCGAAAGGCTTCAATGACGGCAGAAGGCTCACGGCCCTAGCTTTGAGGCATGAACGACATCAGCATCCCGGTGCAGGACATCGCATCGGACGTGGCGCACATCGGCAGAGTTCTCGGGGCGGCCGGCGTCGGGCTGGAGGGCGGGGGAGTGT